>JAFANL010000219.1 GCA_019232735.1 Aquitalea sp.
ACTTCTCATCCGCTGCAACCTGCCCTTTCGGGTCAAGAATGCCACCCTGACAACCGGTGAGCAGTGCAGTCACGACAGGAGAAAGCCCCCACAACAGGCGGGTGGGTCTAGAGTTTCTCATCATACGACTTTACGGGTTAAAGATTCTTTGCTCGCACCGGGGCGCGAATGGCAGCACAAGCGGCAGGTGCTGACCGTGAAGCGTTGTCCGGAAATAGCGTCCGGCGTGCCAGGCAGGGCTCGCAAGCGCGCAGCCTTACCCGTAATGAATATCATTCCATCAATGCCCGTCGGAAGGTCCGACAACGGATCGGCCAGATCACTCTGCTTCAGGCAACTGAAGGGCAATGACTCAGGCCCCTGCTGACAAGCCTGCGACAATTTGTCACAGTGGCGGGCGCGCTATTAAAAATCAGTTTTACGAGGCCGGGCAAGCCGCGCACGGCGGGAAAAGGCAGGAAAACACGCCTCAATATGGTGCATCTTTGATCTAGATCAAAGACAAAACAGTTCGCTAATGGTTGGCAGATAATGATTTAGCGCATTGGCATTTCTTGCGCAACGCAACATGCTGGCGGTTGCATTTTGTTACAAAAAAATGATGAACCGCCCTCACACCAACGCACATCACGACAAACCGGCATGAAAAAACCGCCGCTTGCCTCATGGGCAAAACGGCGGTTCCAGGTGGCAGCCGGCGTGACAGCACCACGCCAGGTCCAGCAGGAAATCAGCGCTCCAGCGCCAGGATGGCCTCCAGATCCTGATCCACCTTGCGCATGCGTTCGTACAATTCGCCGGTGCTGCCCAGCATCCGGTCCAGTTGCTCCTGACTGCTGCCAGAACTGGTCGCCAGTCGGGACAGCAAATCCATCACCTGGCGCATTTCTCCGGCAAAACTGCCAACGTGGGCACTCATCTGCCGCATGTCCACGCCCACTTGCTGTACCCCGCTCATGACATGATCAACGGCACCGCCGGTGGCATCCAGATTGGACTGGGTGTTATTGGCCAGCTTGCGCACCTCATCCGCCACCACGGCAAAACCACGCCCGGCTTCCCCGGCACGCGCCGCCTCGATGGCGGCATTCAAGGCCAGCAGATTGGTCTGCTCGGCAATCTTCTTGATCATCAGCATCACATCGCCGATCTGGCGCGCATCCTTTTCCAGTTCGACGATGCGCTGGCTGACATTGCTGGAGGTTTTATTGCCCTGCTCCACACTATCGGAAAAACGGGCGATTTCGCCCTGAATCGCCACCAGATGGGTAACCAATTCGGCCGACGCCTGCCGGAACAGTGGCAGGCTTTCCATCAACTGGCTGGCAAAGCTCTTGTAGCCTTGTAGCTCGTTGATGACCTGGCTCTTCATGCGGTCGATCCACTTGGCACGGGAAACTTCACGGCTATAGAAATAATTCTTGAAGTTGGCGTAATGCACCGGGAAGCGCTGGACAAAATCATCCTGGAAATGATCCTGCGCCGGGTAGAAGAACACGGCGGTCTGGGTCTGGTTGATATTGACCCCCAGCAATTCACCAAAGGAGGAGAAACCGGCGACCGGGACATCGCCATACACATTGCTGCCCGACAAGGCCGCACTATTATTGAGCCGCCGCAGGATGCAGTCATTCAGCAAACCGCCGATGGCCTCCGGCTTGCCCTGCTTGAATTTGGCAAAATCGCTCTGGGTACGCTCGACCAGACCTTCCTGCTTCAGCAGGTGCAGCTCTTCGCCAAAAGACAGGTCGCAGGCAAACTGCAGCGTGCCGTGCGCGACGTCCACGCCCAGTACCGAACGGACAAACATTTCATTCTTGATCTTGATGCCGAAGCTGAATTTGGCCAGTCGCGCCGCCACCTCGCTCGGTGCACAGGAAAAATGCCGGGCCAATACCTCGACCACATTGGCCACCTTGCCATCACGATCAAACACCGACTCGACACGGCGCAGTTCCGAGCTGGCCTTGGCAATGGTGAAGGTCGTCCCGGTGTCCTGGAAATTCTGCGACTTGAACACGCCATAGCGATAAGCGGGTGCCAGCTTGATGAACACCAGCACGGCATGGCCATCACGCACGCTCTGGCCGTCATGCAAGCGCGTCATGGAAAAATCCAGCGGACCACCGGCAGAACCACCGACAAACAGATAGGGGAAGCGGTCGGACTCGTACACCGCCTCCATCAGATAGCTTTCGCTATTGGACAAGCCGTCTACCAGGGTCAGTACAAAACCTTCCTGGTAATTCATGCTAAACGAAGGCTGCACCCGAGCCATGCTGTCGGTCAGACGACGCACCCGCTCTTCATGTCCCAGTTTGGGCTGCCCCGCCTTGATGTCCTCACAGCCCAGCGGCACGCTGGCCACATAGACATCGGCCAGCACCTGCTTGCTGAATAACTGGAACACCATGCTGTCCCAACCCGGATTGGCTGGCAGATACAGTGACTCACCCGCCTTGGCAGAGCACAGTTCACCGGCGGTGGTGGTCAGTACCACCTTGGCCCCCGGAAAAGCCGCCGCAGCACTGCGTGCGACCTGGTCCAGGTTAGCCGCCGGGTTAACGAAACCCAGTACCAGCTGGATATCGCTACGACCGGCCGCCCGTAAATCCGCATCAAAAGATGCAGTCCGGCTGCGTATGACTTGAATCAAAGAGGAAGGTGTCGAATCAGAGTGGCGAGTTGCTGCGGGCTTATTGCGCTTGAAAAACATCGTGCTCTCCTGCTGATATTTAAATAATTATCACTTCTGTTTTTATAAGTTGTTCTTATCGCCATACTAGCAAGAAATCTCCTACTCGTTGCAAGGCTATTTCACAGCGATACTTCACAGTAGCCCCTCGCCCACGGAAACAGCAAGGTTGAGTCCCGCGCCACCTCGCGCCATACTCCCCGCTTATTGAATCAACTCGATGGATTGCCCGGCATGACGCACCGTATCGTATTTGTGGAAGATGACCCCGATCTGGCCGAACTGATCAGCGACTTTCTGGCGCGCCACGAAATGGATGTGGTCGTGGAGCCGCGTGGCGATACGGCACTGGCCACCATTGAGCGCGAAGCCCCGGACATGGTGTTACTGGATATCATGCTGCCCGGCAAGGATGGCCTGTCCATCTGCCGTGAGCTGCGCCCCAACTTTGATGGCCCCATCATCATGCTCACCTCACTGGACAGCGACATGAACCAGATTCTGGGCCTGGAACTGGGCGCCAATGACTACATCCTGAAAACCACCCCTCCCTCGGTGCTGGTGGCCCGCCTGCGCTCGCAATTGCGCAATATGCGCCCCACACAGGCCGTCAGCGAGGTGGCACCGCTCAAGACTCAGCGCAAGCTGATCTTCGGCCAGCTGGCCATCGATCCGGTCAGCCGCGATGTGGTGCTGGGCAAGGAAAAAGTTGCCCTCTCCACCTCGGACTTCGATCTGCTGTGGCTGCTGGCCAACCACGCCGGTGAAACCCTTAACCGCGACATCCTGCTCAAGGAAATGCGTGGCGTCAGTTACGACGGGCTGGATCGCAGCATAGACGTGGCCATCTCCCGTCTGCGCAAGAAGCTGGGCGACAACCCCACCGAGCCCTTCCGCATCAAGACGGTACGCAACCGTGGATATCTGTTCTCGCTGTCTGGCTGGGAATAAACCATGCGGCGTCTGTTCATCCAGTTTTATCTGCTGCTGATTACCTGCTTCATGGTGGCGGTGATCATGGTGGGCGCGGTATACAAGCAGGCCGTGGACGATGTGGGCGAGCGCTATCTGTCCGATCTGCTGCGCACCACGCTATCCCTGATCGAAGCCGATTTGCACGGGATCCCGGAAGATCGCTGGACCGAAACCCTGCAAAGCTCGAACCACGACTTCACCTTCAAGGTGACGGTAGAGAAGCAAAGCAATTACGTATTGGACGAAGAGTCCGAGGAAGCCCTCAATAGCGGTGAAATCGTGATGCTGGAGGACAAATACCTGTTCCTGCAGAAGATCGAAGACAGCAATTACTTGCTGGTGGCCGGCCCCTTGCGCTACCTGTTCTTCCTGCATCAGCTCAAATCCGTCGATTACGCCTTGCTGGCACTGCTGGGCCTATCGCTGGCCATTCCCGTGTTTCTGTGGATGCAACCACACTGGAAAGATCTGGTTACGCTGGAAAAAACCGCGGGCAAGCTGGCCGGCGGGGACTTCTCGGCCCGGGTCCACCTCCCCAGCCGCTCCGGCGTGCGTCAGGTGGCCACGGCCTTCAACCATATGGCAGACAATATTGCCGCCCTGCTGGCCAGCAAGAAGGCCCTGACCAATGCCGTGGCGCACGAGCTGCGCACGCCACTGGCTAGGCTGCGCTACCGGCTGGCCCTGCTGGAAGGCGAAGAAGACTCACCGGCCAAGCAGGCCATCGAGAAAGACCTGAACGCCATCGACTCGCTGGTGGAAGAGCTGCTGTTTCACGCCAAGCTGGACCGGCCGGAAGCCCCGCTGCAGCTCGATCAGTTCAATGCCGTCAGCTGGGCACGCGAGCGCATCCATGAGCAAGCCACCCTGGCACCAGACTTGCACTGGATAGAGCCTGCGGCAGACGAGGTCAGCTTTCTGGCTGATCAGTATCTGATTACCCGCGCGCTGGACAACTTTCTGTCCAATGCACGCCGCTACGCCAGCAGCACAATCCAGACCACGGTCTGTGTTGAAAACCGCAACTGCATCATCATGGTGGATGACGACGGCCCGGGCATCCCCGCAGCCGATCGGGACCGCGTATTCGATCCCTTCATCCGCCTGGATGAAAGTCGCGGCCGCAAAACCGGCGGTCACGGTCTGGGCCTGGCCATCGTGGCCGGCATTGCCCGCCTGCATCATGGCGAAGTGCTGGTAGAAAGCTCCCCGCTGGGCGGCGCCCGCTTCATTATTCGTTGGCCAACATAGATTTGTACATTTAGTTACATTGGGATACATCGCACGGGTAGACGGTGCAGCGCAGCACCGTTTACGATGCCCCCCTGAATAGGACTATCAGTCCGCCTTCCAACTTGAATTTTCAAGATGAACCTAGGAGTTGTATAAAAATGAAAAAGCTGGCTCTGCTCGCTCTGACCGCTGCCTTCGGCCTGACCTCCACTGCTGCTTTCGCTGCTGACACTTCCGCTCCGGTAGCAATCCACAAAGCTAAAAAAGCTGAGAAGAAAGTAAAGAAAGACGCTTCCGCTCAGAAAGCTCAAGCTGCTGAAGCTTCCGCTCCGGCCAAGAAAGCCAAGAAAGTAAAGAAAGACGCTTCCGCTCAAAAAGCACAAGCTGCTGAAGCCTCCGCACCGGCCAAGAAAGCCAAGAAAGTAAAGGCTAAGAAAGACGCTTCCGCTCAGAAAGCTCAAGCTGCTGACGCTTCCGCACCGGCCAAGAAAGCCAAGAAAGTAAAGGCTAAGAAGGACGCTTCCGCTCAGAAAGCCCAAGCTGCTGACGCTTCCGCTCCGGCCAAGAAGGCTCACAAAAAGCACGCTAAAAAGCACGCTGCCAAGAAAGTAGACGCTTCCGCTCAG
>JAFANL010000240.1 GCA_019232735.1 Aquitalea sp.
CTCCTCCTGCTGCGCCGGTTTGCGCGAATCCAGAATGCTGATGGTACGACGTGCCGGAGCAGTCACGGCTTCTTCACCATCTTCGGCGGGCATGGGCGGATCGCGGAACTCTTCCTTGTCGAAGGCGGTGTCGCCGTTCTCGAAAGGACTGTCTCCGGTTTTCAGACCGGCAAAGTCAAACAGGCCGGTATCGCATAAATGCGACGGCACCACGTTTTGCAGTGCGCGGAACATGCTTTCCACCCGACCGGGGAAGCGCTTGTCCCAGTCGTTGACCATTTCCTTCACCACCTGACGCTGCAGATTGGGCTGCGAGCCACACAGATTGCACGGAATGATGGGAAATTCACGCAGGTCGGCGTAGCGGATGATGTCTTTTTCGCGGCAATAGGCCAGCGGGCGGATCACCATATGCTTGCCGTCATCCGACACCAGCTTGGGCGGCATGGACTTGAGCTTGCCGCCGTAGAACATGTTCAGGAACAGCGTATGCAGGATGTCGTCGCGATGGTGACCCAGCGCGATCTTGGTGGCACCCAGCTCGTCGGCCACGCGGTACAGGATGCCGCGACGCAGGCGCGAGCACAGGCTGCAGGTGGTCTTGCCTTCCGGCACCAGCTTTTTGACGATGGAGTAGGTGTCTTCTTCGATGATGCGGTATTCCACCCCGATGGAGGCCAGATAGCCCGGCAGCACATCTTCCGGGAAGCCAGGCTGTTTCTGGTCCAGGTTGACGGCCACGATGGAAAAATCGATGGGGGCGGATTTTTGCAGCCCCAGCAGGATGTCCAGCAGGGTGTAGCTGTCCTTGCCGCCGGACAGACACACCATGATCCGGTCGCCCTGCTCGATCATGTTGAAATCATTGATGGCATCACCCACGTGGTGACGCAGGCGCTTGGCCAGTTTGTTGCCCTCGAACACGGCCTTTTTGGCCTTGTCGTCGAGCACGGTGTTCTGTTCGGACATGGGGTACGGCTAAGAAATTGAAAAACAGGCGATTTTACTGTTTTTCCCTGCCAAAATCCACGCCCTTTGCCCACCGCGCCCCGCAAGCCGGCCGCAAAGGCTACAGCACGATGCTGCGGCCGCCGTCCACCGCCAGAATCTGGCCACTGACATAGCTGGCATCCAGCAGCAAAAAAGCCACGGCGCGGGCGATATCCTCCGGCAGGCCGGTACGCTGCAGCGGAATATTGGCCTCAATGGCCAGTCGCGCGGCGGCATCAAAGGAAACATCATCCTCCGGCCACAAAATCGTTCCCGGTGCCACCCCATTCACCCGCACCTCCGGTGCCAGTTCCAGCGCCAGACTGCGGATCAGCTGGGCATGACCGGCCTTGGCCAGGTTGTACACCACATGGCGCTTCAATGGCCGCTCCACGTGGATATCGGCAATGCCGACAATCGCCCCGCCACTGCGGCGCAAGGCTGGCGCCAACGCCTGACTGAGAAACAGCGGCGCTTTCAGATTGCTGCCCATCAAATCCTGCCAGGCCGCCTCATCGATTTGGCCAACCTCCGTGGGGAAAAAGCTGGAAGCATTGTGCACCAGCCCGTCCAGCCGCCCGAATGCCGCCACCGCCTGCTGCGCCAGCAAACTGAGCGCCGGCATGTCCAGCAGGTCCGCCTGCAATAACAGCACCGAGGCCGGACGCCGGGCATTCAGTTCGGCGGCCAGCGCCTCGGCATCGCGGCATGAAGCACGGTAATGCAGCAACAGCCGCACACCACGCGCATGCAGCAGGCGGGCAATGCCCGCACCCACCCGGCGTGCGGCACCGGTTATCAACACCACGCGCTGTTCGCTGCTCGGCAGGCTTGCCTCTTGCTGTTGCGACATTTGGACCCTCATTTCCGCAGATGGCCAGGGGGAAGATCAGAACACGGCTCCGGCGCGGGCGGCGGCAACAAAATGCAGCTTGCCTCTTCTCCCGCGCGGCGCTTTCGCCCACAATCGCCGCACATTGTAGCAGGACGCCTCTCATGACCACCCTCCCCGCCCCTAGCGCCGCAGCGCTGGCCACCAGCCAGGCGCTATGCGCCCATATCCGTCAGACCATCACCCAGGCCGGTGGCTGGATACCCTTTTCCCGTTATATGGAACTGGCGCTGTATGCGCCCGGCATGGGTTATTACTCGGCCGGCAGCCACAAGCTGGGTAGCGCCGGCGACTTTACCACCGCACCGGAAATGTCGGCCTACTTTGGCCGTACCCTGGCCCGGCAGATCGCCGAACTGCTACCGCAAACCGCTGGCAATCTGTACGAATTCGGTGCCGGCACCGGCAAGCTGGCCATCGACATCCTCACCGAACTGGAAGCACTGGACTGCCTGCCGGCGCGCTACATCATCATCGATCTGTCGGCGGACCTGATCGAACGCCAGCAGCGTGCCATCCGCAACGCCCTGCCCCACCTGGCTGATCGTGTTGAATGGCTGGAGCAGCTGCCGGCAGAACTGGACGGGGTGGTGATCGGCAATGAAGTACTGGATGCCATGCCCTGCGAACTGCTGCGCTGGACACCCGCCCCACAGCAACGCGGCGTGGCACTGGATGGCGACAACTTTATCTGGCAGGACCGTCCCATTCAGGACCCGACATTGCAGCAGCAGGCCGCGGCGCTGAACATCAGCCAGACTGGCTATATCAGCGAACTGAGCCTGAGCAACACGGCCTTCATCCATACCCTGGCCCGCCACCTGGTGCGCGGGGGCATCCTGCTGGTGGACTACGGCTATCCGGCCGGCGAGTTCTACCATCCGCAACGCCATATGGGCACGTTGATCGGCCATTACCGCCACCACACGGTGGATGACCCCTTCTTCCTGCCGGGCCTGATGGACCTGACCTGCCATGTGGACTTCACCGCCATTGCCCAGAGCGGCATCGATGCCGGACTGGACCTGATCGGCTACACCACCCAGGCGCAATTCCTGATCAACGCCGGCATCACCCACCTGCTGGGCGAACTGAATGCCGACGACAGTGCCCGCTACCTGCCGGTGGTGGCCATGGTGCAAAAACTGCTGTCGATGCAGGAAATGGGCGAGCTGTTCAAGGTGATCGGCTTTGGCCGTGGCGTCAGCATAGACTGGCAGGGATTTGCCCAGGGCGACCGCTGCCATACGCTGTAAAACCGCCCGCCGCTGCGCTTTGTCTGCAAACGGGGTTGACAGCCGAAAAAACGCTGCGTATAGTTCGCGTCTCGGTGCAAGCGCATCGAGAAACGTGGCGAATTAGCTCAGTCGGTTAGAGCGACGGAATCATAATCCGCAGGTCCGGGGTTCGAGTCCCTGATTCGCCACCACAGTTTACGAAGGCTGACTTGTCAGGCTTCACGGCGAATTAGCTCAGTCGGTTAGAGCGACGGAATCATAATCCGCAGGTCCGGGGTTCGAGTCCCTGATTCGCCACCATGTTTCAAGCTGAAGGCCAACTCTCACGAGTTGGCCTTTTTGCTTTTCAGCCATCCGCCCCACGCCCCTTCCAGCAATACCCTCGCCCCATCTGCAACACATCATCTGACATCTGGCAAAAATACTTGCATATTTGATCAAACAGCAGCATAAATACCCCCCAACCATGTGCATGCACGCTGTGTTCATGTGGACGAATGACAGCGAAAATACACTGTCATTGCTGATAAAAAGATAAAAAATGCGTGAATGTGCAGAAAATACTGCCAGCGCAAGCCAAGACTGACTCCCCCAGCAGAATAAAGACAGATCAAATCCATATCCGCCGCATTAAAAAACGGGTATCGGGAACGGCTGCCCGACGCAGCTGACTGCCTATGAGTGCGCAACAGGGAGGAGCATCATGCAGATCAAGTCCAGGCTTACCATGCTGGCCATCGTCACCACGGCAGGCTTGTGCATGCTGGGCGGCGTCATGGGCTATACCCAGTTCAGTCTGGGAAAATTCATTCAACGCCTGGTCGACGGTGACCTGCCCAGCGTACAGACCCTGCAACGTTTCC
>JAFANL010000003.1 GCA_019232735.1 Aquitalea sp.
GTCTTGATGCGCAGCTGCGGCAAACCGGCCTTGCCCTGGATACGCATGCGCTGCCCCTGCGGCCAGACACATTCCAGTTGCGCCGGGTCCTGCGCCTGTAATTCTTCCACGATGCGCAGTGCCTGGCCGTGATTGGCCAGCAACCATTGCTGCACGCCATCCGGGTCCGGCCTGGCCGCGGCCAGCGTCGGGCAGGCCGACAGCAATTGTGTCACTGCCTGTTTTTCCTGTGCCAGCTGGCGCTGAAAACGCCAGGGTTGACCCGCTTCCAGCGCCACCTGCTGCCAGGGCCCACGCCCCGGCGGATACCAGGCGGCATGTTCGGCCACCCGGCAACGCAATTGCAGGCTCAAACCTTCCGGCAGTGGCAGCAACACGGCAAACAGACGGGGGTCGGCAGGACGGGCCGGCAAATCGTCGCCGCCATCTTCCGCCAGCAGCTCGATAGGCAGCCACGGCACCATGTCGCCAATGGCTTCCAGCAGCTTCTTGCGCGCGGCCAGCGGCACGCTGAGGCTATGCCCCAGCAGTGCCGCCAGCTGGCGGATCTCCGGCCCCGGCCAGAACACTTGCAGGCGATTGCTGCCATTCCGCTGCCACAGGCAATGCTGACAGGCGGCAATGCCGGGCGGGCTCAGTTGCAATAACAGTTGCTGTTGCTGGCGCTGCATCAGCAGGCTGATCTGTCCGGCTTCCAGTATGACCGCTTGCTCCGGCTGTTCTTCCCAGAACAGGGCCGGATGGCCCAGCAACAAGGGCAGGGCAGCCTCGCCATCCAGCTCGGCCAGACTGCTGCCATCGTAGAGCTGATGGCTGCGCTGCAACTGGGCGATCACCAGCCGGTCCTGCGCGCTCAACCAGTCCCAGCCATCAGACTGGTCCAGCAACCGTCCCAAGGGCAGGACCCGGCCCCGGCTCCAGCCCGCTTCCCCTTGTTGCTGCACGCAGGGCGTCAGGCGGATGCCGGCTTCGTTGGCCAGGATGCGCCAGGCCAGGCGTTGGGGGAGCAAGGTCGTCATGGGCAGGAAGAGAAAAGACAGCGGGCTATTGTGCCTGAGCCGGTGGTTTTGTGGCAGGGCAGCTCCCACGAGCCACAAAAGAAAACCGCCCCCGAAAATGAGGGCGGTTGGTCTTGCGGGCTACAACACAGCTGCAGCCCTTGGGCGTGAGCCGTGGACTCAGATGCGTGCCAGTGCGCGGCGGGCGGCGGCGATGGTCTGTTCGATGATGTCGTCGGTGTGGGCGATGGAGACAAAACCAGCTTCGTAGGCCGACGGGGCCAGGTACACGCCTTCTTCCAGCATGGCATGGAAGAAGCGGTTGAAGCGCTCGCGGTCGGAGGCAGTCACCTGCGCGTAGCTGGTGGGCACGGCATCGCAGAAGTAGATGCCGAACATGCCGCCCACACTGTCGGTGACCATGCTCACACCGGCTTCTTTGGCGGCTTCGGCCAGGCCTTGCGCCAGATGGGCGGTGCGGCGGCTGAGGGTGGCGTGGAAGCCCGGCTCCTGGATCAGCTTCAGCGTGGTGAGGCCAGCGGCCACAGCCACCGGGTTGCCGGACAGGGTGCCGGCCTGATAAACATTACCCAGCGGCGAGATGCAGCCCATGATGTCGGCGCGGCCACCAAAGGCTGCCAGCGGCATGCCGCCGCCAATCACCTTGCCCAGTGTAGTCAGATCCGGCTTGACGCCGTGCAGGGCCTGGGCGCAACCCAGATCAACGCGGAAACCGGTCATCACTTCGTCGTAGATCAGCACCGTGCCGTGTTTTTCGGTCAGTGCACGCAGGGTTTGCACGAATTCTGCCGACGGCTTGATCAGGTTCATATTGCCGGCAATCGGCTCCAGGATGACGCAGGCAATCTGGTCGCCGATTTCCTGGAAGGTACGCTCCAGCTGCTCGACGTTGTTGTACTCCAGCACCAGGGTGTGCTTGGTGAAGTCGGCCGGTACACCACCGGAAGAAGGATTACCAAACGTCAGCAGGCCGGAACCGGCTTTCACCAGCAGGCTGTCGGAGTGGCCGTGGTAGCAGCCTTCGAACTTGACGATGGCGTCACGGCCGGTAAAGCCACGGGCCAGACGGATGGCGCTCATGGTGGCTTCGGTGCCGGAGGACACCAGCCGCACTTGTTCTACCGAAGGCAACAGCTTGCAGATTTCCTCGGCAATCTCGATTTCCGCTTCGGTCGGCGCGCCAAAGGACAGACCATCCACGGCCACATCCTGTACTGCCTTGATCACGGTGGGGTGAGCGTGGCCAACAATGGCCGGACCCCAGGAACCGATGTAGTCGATGTACTGCTTGTCGTCGGCATCCCAGAAATGTGCGCCCAGCGCCTTTTTGACAAAGCGCGGGGTGCCGCCAACCGAGCCAAAGGCGCGTACCGGGGAATTGACGCCACCGGGAATGGTTTTCTTGCCACGTTCAAACAGTTCGAGATTGCGGGACATGCTGTTTCCTTATGACGGGTAGGGCGCAAACCATGTGGTTTGCTGCCGGAATCTGGTATGCCGATGGAGCAGGGCCGATGTGGCGCCGCGCTTAATCCATCCTGACGAAAGCGTTATTTTTCCACAGCCGGGCAGGGCAGTGTTGGCATTTCACTGCTGCGCCCAGCTGGTGTAGGGATTCTTGGACAGATAGGCATTGGTATAGCGCCCGTCCTGGGTCACTTCCGCGCCCACCCAGTCTGGCTTGGCAAACGGGGTGTCTTCTGCCGGCAATTCGATTTCCGCCAGCACCAGGCCAGCATTTTCACCGAAGAATTCGTCCACTTCCCAGATGAAGCCACCAAATTCGATACGGTGGCGCAGCTTGTTCACCACCATCGGGCACATGGCGTCCATGATGGTCTGGGCATCGGCCAGCGGGATGGCGTATTCGAATTCGTGGCGGCTGATCTCGCTGATATTGCCCTTGAGGGTGAGCCAGGCCTGATCGCCCACCACGCGTACCCGCACGGTGCGTTCCTTTTCCACCGACAGATAACCCTGGCGATATTGCACGCCTTCGGCCAGGCCACGCCAGCCATCATTGGCGATGACAAAGCGGCGTTCGATTTCCAGTCCCATGCTGTTATTTCCCGTTCCGGGCAGGCTGCCCTGTATTGATTGCACCCTCCGGCAGCGGACATATTGCCGGCCGGTCGACTTCCTGTACGTACAGCACGGCCAGGCCGTGTTGCTGCACGGTGATTTTTTCTGCCGCTGGCGCGCTGGCCACAACTTGGCTGGCTGCTTGCTTGCTGCTGGCTGATTTTTGCGGCCGGGGCGGCGTTGGTGTGATCTGCAGCGCCGGAGCCACCACACGCAAGGCACCCAAGGGCTGGGCAAAACGCTCCAGCAGCAGATTGGCCTGGGCCACTTGCTCGCCCAGATCATCGCTATGCCATTGCACATCCAGCTGCAGCAGCGCCTGGGTATGACCAGCCAGCATCAACAGCTTGCCGCTCACCTGCAGCTTCCCGTCGGCCAGTTGCTGTCCTTGCTGGATGCGACCACTGGCATCCGGGCACAGCAGCAGCGTGGTATCGCCCTCATCCTGCCGCAGTTGCAGCTGGACCGCCTTGCTGGCCGGGTTAAAGGCCGGAGCCTTGGCTGGCTTGACTGCCCAGGCCGGCAGGCACAGCGCCAGCAGAACGCTACCAAGCCAATAGCGTGATGGTTTCAAAACGGTTTCACCACCACCAGGATGACCACCGCGCACAACACCAGCACCGGCAGTTCATTGAAATAGCGATACCAGACATGACTGTGCTGGTTGCGCCCGGCGGCAAAGTCGCGATACAGCTTGCCGCAATACAGATGGTAGGCAATCAGCACCGCCACCAGCGTCAGCTTGACATGCAGCCAGCCACCGCCAATGCCGAAGCCTTGCCATAGCGCCATGCCCAGCCCCAGCGCCAACAGTGCCAGCGGCGTGGTGAAGCGATAGAGCTTGCGCGCCATCAGCAACAGGCGGTCGTATTCCGCCCCCGGTGCGGCCATGGCCAGGTTGACGAAGATGCGCGGCAGGTAAAACAGGCCGGCAAACCAGGAGGTCACAAAGATGATGTGAAAAGCCTTGAGATACAGGTAAGCCAATTCAGACTCCGGAAGGCAGCACTGCAACGCTGCCATGTTTCACGTGAAACAGCATGTTCAGCCGCGTTTTGTCTGCAGATACAGCGGCATGACCTGCGGGATATGCGCCTGCAGGTCCTGGATACGGGTGGGGCCGGACGGGTGGGTGGAGAGGAATTCCGGGCCGTTGCCACTGCCGGCACGCATCATCTTGTTCCACACATTGACGGCGGCATTGGGGTTGTAACCGGCACGGGCCATCAATTCCAGTCCGATGATGTCTGCCTCGGATTCCATGGTACGGCTGTGCGGTTTGCTCAGGGCGACGTCAGCCGCCATGCCGGCCAGATTGAGCTGGCTCTGGTTGAACCCGGCCAGCGTCCCCACCAGCGACAGGCCCATTTGCTGGGCATAGGCCTGGCTGAGCATTTCGCGGCTGTGCTCGCGCAGGGCATGGGCCATTTCGTGGCCCAGTACCGCCGCCATTTCATCGTCACTGAGCTGCAGCTTTTTCACCAGCCCGGAATACACCATGATCTTGCCGCCGGCCATGGCATAGGCATTAAGCTCGGGCGTTTCCGCCACATTCACTTCCCATTTCCAGTGCGCGGCGTCCGGGCGGAATGTCGGCGCCTGGGCAATCAGCCGCTGCGTCACCTTTCTGACCCGCGTGGTCAGGGCCGGATCGGTATTGAGCTTGCCCGCACCACGCGCCTGGCTGAGCTGGCCGGCATAGGATTTGGCCGAGGATTGTTCCACCTCGGCCGCAGTCAGCAACATGCTCTGGCTGCGATTGATGCCAACCACGCCACTACTGGTGGTGTTGACCTGGACACAGCCAGCCAGCGCCAAGGCCAGCAGACCGGCAGAAAAGACTTTTCTGCATTGTTGTTTCATGCCACATTCCTTGCCACAGCCGGAGAATCATTGATATTTCATGCGCGCCGGCAAGGCTCAGATTTCCACCATTTCGAAATCATCCTTGCGGGCATCGCAGTCAGGACAGGTCCAGTTGGGCGGTACATCTTCCCACAGAGTTCCCGGCGCGATGCCATCTTCCGGCCGCCCGGCTTCTTCGTCGTAGATGAAGCCGCAGATCAGACACATCCAGGTACGCATACGTTTATTCCAGGCTCGGTTAAAATAGACATTCTAATTGCTGTCGCACGATCTGACCAAAGAGGTTACCGCCTTGTCCACATTACCCCCTCCACCCGCCGTACTGACCCTGGCCGGTTCCGACCCCTCCGGCGGTGCCGGCATCCAGGCCGATATCCTGACCCTGGCCAGCCTGGGCTGCCACCCGCTGTCTGTCATCACCGCCATTACCGTACAGGACACTGTGGGCGTGGATGACTTCATGGTGCTGGATGCCGATATGGTGAACGACCAGGCGCGTTTCCTGCTGGAAGACATCCCGGTGCTGGTGTTCAAGATCGGCATGCTGGGCAGCGTGGAAAACGTAGCGGTGGTGGCCCAGCTGATTGCCGATTATCCGGACGTGCCGGTGGTGCTGGACCCGGTGTTGCGCAGCGGTGGTGGCCACGAACTGGCCGACGACGACCTGATTGCCGCCATGCGCGATTTGCTGATTCCGCAGGTGTCCATCATCACGCCCAATAGCATGGAAGCACGCCGGCTGGCGATGAACGATCCGGACGAAGATGAAGAACTGAGCCTGGATGAGTGCGCCAAACGTCTGCTGGCCCTGGGTTGCCCGCATGTTTTGATCACAGGCACGCACGAAAATACCAAAGAAGTCATAAACAGCCTGTACAGTCCCAACGGCGTAGTGCGTGCCGACCGCTGGGAGCGGTTGCCCGGCAGCTATCACGGCTCCGGCTGCACCCTGGCTTCCGCCATTGCCGGCATGCTGGCCACCGGGCTGATGCTGCCCGAGGCGGTACGCGAAGCGCAGGAATATACCTATCAGAGCCTGGTGGCGGGTTTCCGTCCCGGCATGGGCCAATACATCCCGGACCGGATGTTCTGGGCCCGCGAAGAAGAAGGAGCAGAGGGTGACAGTGATTAAGGGCTTGTATGCGGTATCGCCGGAAGCAGAAGACAGCGCACAACTGCTGGCCAAGGTCAGCCAGGTGCTGGATAACGGCGTGGCCATCCTGCAATACCGCAACAAGAGCGACAACACGGTAAGGCGATTGCGCCAGGCCAGCCTGCTGGCCAGCCTGTGCAAGAGCCGCCACGTGCTGTTCCTGATCAACGACGATGTCACCCTGGCCCGTGCCGTACAAGCCGACGGCGTGCATCTGGGCAAGACCGACGGCTCGGTAGCCGATGCCCGCGCCATGCTGGGCTCGGATGCCATCATCGGCGTGTCCTGCTACGACGACATCCACCTGGCCGAGCAGGCCGTGCGGGATGGTGCCAGCTATGTGGCCTTTGGTGCGGTCTATCCCTCCCATACCAAGCCGCATGCCGTGGCAGCACCACTATCGCTGTTTGCCCAGGCCAAGAAACTGGGCCTGCCTTCCGTCGCCATCGGCGGCATCACTGCAGAGAATGCCGCTGCCGTGGTCGAGGCCGGTGCCGATGCCATTGCCGTCATCAGCGGCCTGTTTGGCGCACAAGACCCGGCCGCGGCCGCCCGCCAGATGGCGGCGCTGTTCGACTGAATCCCGCTTTATCTTTTCCCCTTGTTAGCCATCGCGCCGGCGGGCCCGGCAGCCAGGAGTAAGCATGATCGCCTTTCGCTTTGAGCCGGCTTGTGCCGCTGATTTCGATGAACTGCTGGCGCTGCGCTTGCGTGCGCTGCGGGTAAGCCTGGAAGCATTGGGGCGTTATGACCCGGTACGGGCACGCCAGCGCTTTACCGATCATTTTCAGCCGCAATACTGTCGCCACATCGTGGTGGACGGTCGTCGTGTCGGCTGTGTATCGCTCAAGCCCACGGCACAGGGTCTGTTGATCGACCAGTTCTATCTGCAAGCTGCCTGGCATGGCCGTGGCCTGGGCAGCCAGGTATTGCAGGCCCTGCTGGCCGAAGCCGATGCCCAAGGCCTGCCGGTGGAGGTGGAGGTGCTGAAAGGCAGCCGCGCCAATGGCTTTTATCTGCGCCAGGGCTTTGTGCTGCAGTCGGATGGACCGTACGACAATTATTACCAGCGGCCCGCCTGCGTGGCGGCCTGAAGCAATACTCTCGCGGCGTGCGGTAAGCGCCGCCGCTCTTTCATCCCGGCTGCGTGCCGGGATGTTTATTTGACGTCCCCACCCAGCGCCTTGAACAAGGCCACCAGGTTTTCCGCCTGCGCCTGGCGCGATGCCAGCCAGGCCTCGCGTTGCTGCGCCGCCAGCTGCTGTTGCAACAGCACCTCGGTCTGCGCGGCCTCTCCCACCCGGAAGCGCTGCCGCGCCAGACCCAGCTGCAATTCAGCCAGCTCCACCCCGGCCTGCAAGGCCTGCTGGCGCTGTCCTTCCTGCTGATAACGCAGCAGGGCGGTTTCGGTATCTGCCAATGCAGTCAGCACCTTCTGGCGATAAGCAGCCAGCGCGGCATCGCGTGCGGCTTCGCGCGCGCTGACCTGCATTTTCAGCCGGCCCCCATTAAACAGCGGCAGGCTCAGTTGCGG
>JAFANL010000071.1 GCA_019232735.1 Aquitalea sp.
ACGGTGCCCATGGTTTTCGGATCGAAGTTGCCGTGCCATTTGCAGAAGTTGATCATCTCCTGATAGATACGGGCAAAGGTGGATTCCGGCATCACGGCCTTGCAGTCGGCCGGCTTGCCATCGGCACCCCACATCTTGCCGCCGCCACGGATCATGGCCGGCATGGAGGCATCGACAATCACGTCGTTGGGCGAGTGGAAGTTGGTGATGCCTTTGGCGGAGTCCACCATGGCCAGGCGCGGACGGTGTTCCTGGCAGGCGTGCAGGTCGCGGATGATTTCTTCGCGCTTGGTGGCCGGCAGGGAAGCAATCTTTTCGTACAGATTGGCCATGCCGTTGTTCACGTTCACGCCCAGTTCTTCGAACAGCTTGCCGTGTTTCTCGAAGGCATCCTTGTAGTAGATCTTGACGCAGTGGCCGAACACGATGGGGTGGGACACCTTCATCATGGTGGCTTTCACGTGCAGCGAGAACAGGATGCCGGATTCGCGGCAGTCTTCCATTTCCTGTTCGTAGAAGTCGCACAGCGCCTTCTTGCTCATGAACATGGAGTCGATGATTTCGCCGGCCTTGAGCGCCAGCTTGGGCTTGAGCACGATGGTCTGGCCGCTGTTGGTGGTCAGTTCCATCTTCACGTCACGGGCCTGGTCCAGGGTCATGGACTTTTCGCCGTGGTAGAAGTCACCATGGTGCATGTGGGAAACATGGGTCTGCGACCATTGTTTCCATTCGCCCATGGAGTGCGGGTGCTTCTTGGCGTAGTTCTTTACGGCCAGCGGTGCGCGGCGGTCGGAGTTGCCTTCGCGCAGTACCGGGTTCACGGCCGAGCCCAGACACTTGGCGTAACGGGCCTTCAGGGCGTTATCGGCGTCGGAGGAGGGCAGTTCCGGATAGTCCGGCAGGGCGTAGCCCTTGGATTGCAGTTCCTTGATGCAGGCGATCAGCTGCGAAACCGAGGCACTGATGTTCGGCAGCTTGATGATGTTGGTGTCCGGGTTCTGGGTCAGCTTGCCCAGTTCGCTCAGCGTATCCGCTACTTTTTGTTCGTCAGTCAGGTATTCGGGAAATTCGGCCAGTACGCGGGCAGCAACCGAGATATCTGCCGTTTCGACGTTGATGCCGGCGGCGCCGGTAAAGGTACGAATGACCGGCAGGAATGCGCTGGTAGCCAGCGCGGGTGCTTCGTCGGTCAGGGTGTAGATGATGGTCGGCTGCTTCGTGGGCATACTCTATCTCCAGTGATTATTTTGACGTCAGAACGACTGCGCAAGGCGGCTTTCGCACACCGGGGGATGTTCCGCTAGGCGCGTGGAAAGGCACTGCATAAGGCGGGCCCGCTGCCGGACTGCCTTGCAGCAGCCTGTGCGTCGTGGAGTGGCCCGTGGACTCGCGGGTGACTTTTCGGAAGCGAATTATACCTCTCAAATGTTCGCTCTGTTTGTAAGTATCCGAACTTTGCTGTGGATAGCTACCAAACAACTGTTCGAATGTGAATTTTCCGCACCAGTGCTGTGAGCTACAGTGCAAAGCATAGTGCTTGCCGGCGCTGGCGGTGCTAATACTTTGTTGTAGTGACATGAAAAATGGCTGCGCAGGGCGGGCAAGTCGGTTTTTTGTGGCAAGCGCCGGCATGACCTTGACTGACAGTCCTTGCTATCATCCGCACATCACTGTTTATGCATGGTCGACCAGAAATGCCCCAGCTCATCCTGTTCAACAAGCCCTATGGGGTTATCTGCCAGTTTTCCCAGCACGAGTTGCATCCCACGCTGAAGGATCACATTGCCATTCCCGGTGTTTACCCGGCTGGCAGGCTGGATACGGATAGTGAGGGCCTGTTGTTGTTGACCGGAGAAGGCGCCTTGCAGCACCGCATCAGTGATCCGCGCTGGAAGCTGCCAAAAACCTATTGGGTACAGGTGGAAGGCCGGGTCAGTGAAGAACAGCTGGCGGCCTTGCGTGCCGGGGTTGATCTGGGCGACTTCATCACCCGGCCGGCGCAGGTGCGCCAGATCGACCCGCCCGCCCTGTGGGAGCGCAAGCCGCCAGTGCGTTTTCGCAAGACCGTGCCGGATAGCTGGCTGGAGATCATCATCAGCGAGGGCAAGAACCGTCAGGTACGCCGCATGACAGCCAAGGTGGGGCTGCCCACCCTGCGGCTGGTGCGCGCAGCGATCGGGCCATGGCAGCTGGGCGATCTGCAACCGGGCGAGTTGCGCCGCATCGAGGTGAATCTTGAAGATTTACCGGTGCTGTCCCATGCTGAGCGTCTGGGAAAAGCGGCAGCCCCTGCTGTCCCAAAGAGTGCCGTGCCGGGCAGCAAGCCACGCCCGCAGCCCTCTTTCCGCTTTGCCCGCAAGAACAAGCCCTGAAGCCGGAGTCGGCCCTGGCCGGCACAAGGCCTGAGCGATCCAGATTGCATTCCGTGGAGAAATCGAGGCGTAAGCATGCAGATTCCCGAATATTACAATCCGGTCGCGCGCGACATCGCCCAGGCACTGATTGACGGCTTCAACAAACATTACCGCTTGTTTCGCAATTGCAGCCGCCAGGCCAAGACCCTGTTCGAAGCGGGGAACTGGCAGGGCGTGCAGCAGGCCATTCGGGATCGCATCCAGTTTTACGATGAGCGGGTGGTGGAGACGGTGGGGCGCTTGCAGCATACCTTTCATGCGGAGTTGCTGGATGATGAAATCTGGCAACAGGCCAAGCTGTATTTCATCGGCCTGCTCACCAACCACAAGCAACCGGAACTGGCGGAAACCTTTTTCAACTCGGTGTTCACCCGCATGCTGCACCGGGATTACTTCAACAACGATTTCATCTTTATCCGTCCGGCTATCTCCACCGAGTACATCGAATCCGATCCACCCTGTTACCGCAGCTATTACCCAGGCAGCAGCAGCCTGCATGCGGTGCTTCGGCGCATGGTCAGGGATTTTGGCTGGCAGCGGCCATTTGCCAGCCTGCACCGTGATCTGGCCTATGTATTACAGGCCGGCAAGGCATTCTTGGGTGGCCAATGGCCACATGCCGAAGCCAATCTGCAGATACAGGTATTGACTTCACCCTTCTATCGCAACAAGACGGCTTACATTTTTGGCAAGGTGATCAACGGCGGCGTGAGCTACCCGTTTGCCATTCCGGTATTGCACAATGCCGCGGGACGGTTGTATCTGGACACCGTGCTGCTGGAGCCTTGGCGCATCGGCGTACTGTTTTCTTTCAGCCGGGCCTACTTCCTGGTGGAGATGGAGGTTCCTTCCGCTTATGTGCAGTTCCTGCGCAGCATGCTGCCCGGCAAGACCAAGGCCGAGCTGTACACCATGCTGGGCTTGCAGAAACAGGGCAAGAACACTTTCTATCGTGATTTCATGCAGCATTTGCAGCACTCGAATGATCAGTTCGTCATCGCGCCTGGCATTCGCGGGCTGGTGATGCTGGTGTTCACCCTGCCGTCCTATCCCTATGTGTTCAAGCTGATCAAGGATGTATTTGGCGGCCCCAAGGAAATTGACCGCGCCACGGTAAAGCAGAAGTACCGGCTGGTGAAGCGTCATGACCGGGTGGGACGGATGTCAGACACGCTGGAGTTTTCCAATGTGGCTTTCCCCACCCATCGTTTTACCCCGGAACTGTTGGAGGAGCTGCGTACGCAGGCCCCCTCGATGATGGAAGAGGGGGAGGAACGGATCGTGATCAAGCATCTGTATATCGAGCGGCGCATGAAACCGCTCAATATGTATCTGATGAGCTGTGATGACCCGGAAAAGGAGAGGGTGGTGCGCGATTACGGCCTGGCCATCAAGGAACTGGCGGCGGCCAATATCTTCCCCGGCGACATGCTGTTCAAGAACTTTGGTGTGACGCGTTACGGGCGGGTGATCTTCTACGACTACGACGAAATCGAATACCTGACCGATTGCAATTTCCGCCGCATCCCGCCGGCACCCAATCCGGAAATGGAGATGTCGGGTGAGGTGTGGTATCCGGTGGCGCGTAATGATGTGTTTCCCGAGGAGTTTGGCACTTTCCTGCTGGGAGACCCGCTGGTACGCAAGACCTTTCTCAAACATCACCGGGATCTGCTGGAGCCGACGTTCTGGCAGCTGCGCCAACAGCGTATCCGTGCCGGTGTGATGGAGGATTTCTACCCCTATCCGGAAGAAATGCGTTTTGTGAACAGCCATGCCGCACGGCTGGCAGGAAGAGCTGCGCGGCAGGCCAGGTAGGTGGAAAAATGGCTGACGGCGGTAAAAGGCCGGCTCCGTGTCATGTTTGAGAATCTTGCCAGGGCTGGCCTAGCCATTGCGTGCATGGTGGGACGGTGTCTCGAAATAGGCGACAGGGCCTGCCGACGTCAGTCCGATGCAGAAGCGGCTACCACCTGCCAGGGGGGGCAGGGCTTCGCTGCAGCGCTGCAGTTCGAACAACAGTTCGACTTCCTTGAACAGCTCTGCAAGATAGTGGCTGTTGTGCAGCCACAAGCGGATCTGTTTGGCCTGCGGGTGTCGGCCAAGCAGCTGCAATTTGCCATGCCGGTCAATGTACAGGCAGATGGCGGGCGGGATCTGGATGCTGCGGCTGATCAACTCCAGCCGGGCTTGTCGTCCCAGGCTGCCCAGCAGGGTCTTGGCCTGTAGTTGCAGATTGTCGCTCAGTGGCAGTGCATCCGTGCCGAACAGGGCGGAAAAGCCCTGGCGCGTGGTGGCTGAGGATTCGGTCAGTGGCATGATCTTGCTCCGGTGTTGAATGGGTACCTTGATGGTAGAAGGCCATGCCGGGATGCAAGTCTGGTGATGGGGTGGGAAATTTCTCTTTGATTGGCCGTCGTTTCACGGGCGAAGGCTGGTCTGATCAAACAGGCTGGTATTTGAAACGGATGTTGAGCTCAGGCGGGAAACTGGGGCCAGCATTAATACAGCAGAAAGAGCGAGTGGTTTGTCAGGGGAGAGACTCAGGGAGACGGGTGTCTCCCTGAGGCGGTTTGCTCTGGGGTAAGCAAATTACTGTCGTTGACTGCAGGTGTGGTCCTCGAAGTAGGCAATAGGCCCGGCACTGGTCAGGCCAATGTGGAAACAAGACGACTCGGGGAAGGTTTCGCCCGCCGACTCTGTGGCACGCACGATTTCAAACAGAACTTCCACTTCTTTGAATTGGCTGGATAACTTGGCATTGGCTTCCAGCCAGTTGAGGATGTCAGCAGCCTGGGGGTGATTGTTTTCCAGTGTCAGGTTG
>JAFANL010000181.1 GCA_019232735.1 Aquitalea sp.
GAATAAAATGGCCGACTACCGATTTTGCGACAAGGAAAACGCCATGGCGAAATCCGCCAAAGCCCCGGCCAGCTTTGAAAATGCGCTGGCCCAGCTGGAGGACATCATCCAGGCGATGGAAGGCGGCGATGTGCCGCTGGAGACTGCACTCGCGTCCTACAAGCAAGGCATCGAGCTGATCAAGTTCTGCCAGGGCAAATTGTCCGACGCCGAGCAGCAACTGAAAATTCTGGAAAACGACGAACTCAAACCGCTGGACCTCAGTAATGGCCAATGAATCCTTCATCGGCTGGATGACGCAGATCCAGCAAACCATGGAAACCGCCCTCGCCCGCTTTCTGCCCTCGGCCGACAGCCTGCCGCAACGCCTGCATCAGGCCATGCGCTATGCCACGCTGGAAGGCGGCAAGCGGGTGCGTCCGCTGCTGGTGTTTGCCGCCGGTGAACTGAGCGGCGCCAGCGCGGAAAACCTGGCCCGCACGGCGGCTGCCGTGGAGATGATCCACGCCTATTCGCTGGTGCACGACGACCTGCCCTGCATGGACGACGATGTGCTGCGCCGTGGCAAACCGACCTGTCATGTGGAATTCGACGAAGCCACCGCCCTCTTGGTGGGGGATGCGCTGCAGACACTGGCGTTTGAACTGATTGCCACACCGATGGACGGCGTGAGCCCGGCCAGCCAGTTGGCCATGTGCCAGTTGCTGGCACGCGCCTCCGGCCATGCCGGCATGGCCGGCGGTCAGGCCATCGACCTGGCCAGCGTGGGTCAGACGCTGAACCTGCCCGAGCTGGAATTCATGCACATGCTGAAAACCGGTGCGCTGATCCGTGCGGCGGTGATGCTGGGTGCCATGGCCGGCAAGCCGCTGTCCGCCGAGCAGACCGAACAGCTGGACATCTTTGCCAAGCGCATCGGCCTGGCCTTCCAGGTGGTGGACGACGTGCTGGATTGCGAAGCCGACACCGCTACGCTGGGCAAGACCGCCGGCAAGGATGCCGCCAATGACAAACCGACTTATGTCAGCCTGATGGGACTGGCCGAGGCCAAGCAGTTTGCCCGCGAACTGCGCGAGCAGGCTTTTGCCGCGCTGGATGGCTTTGGCCCGGATGCCGACCGACTGAAAGAACTGGCCGACTACATCGTGGCCCGCTCGTTTTAACCGCAGAAGAACAACAATGACTCCGCTGCTCGACACAATTCATTTGCCCTCCGACCTGCGTGCGCTGAGCCGTCAGCAATTGCCGCAACTGGCCACGGAGCTGCGCGAATTTCTGGTCGATACGGTCAGCAAGACCGGTGGCCACTTTGCCTCCAACCTGGGCAGCATCGAGCTGACCATCGCCCTGCACTATGTGTTCAACACCCCGGACGACCGGCTGGTGTGGGACGTGGGCCACCAGACCTATCCGCACAAGATCCTCACCGGACGCCGCGAGCGCATGGGCAGCATGCGCCAGCAAGGCGGCCTGGCCGGTTTCCCCAAGCGCGAGGAATCGCCCTACGACACCTTTGGCGTCGGCCATTCCTCCACCTCCATCGGCGCGGCACTGGGCATGGCGGCAGCCAGCAAGATGCTGGGCGTGGACCGCAAGTGCGTGGCCATCATCGGCGATGGCGCCATGACCGCCGGTCAGGCCTTCGAGGCACTGAACAATGCCGGCGCGATGGATACCGACCTCTTGGTTATCCTCAACGACAACGATATGTCGATCTCGCCCAATGTGGGCGCGCTCAATAATTATCTGGCCAAGCTGATGTCCGGCCGCTTCTACGCCGCCATGCGTGAAGGTTCCAGCAAGGTACTGGGCATTGCGCCGCCCTTGAAGGAAATCGCCAGCAAGGTGGAAGAACACGTCAAGGGCTTCTTCACGCCCGGCACACTGTTCGAGGAGTTCGGCTTCAACTATATCGGCCCCATCGACGGCCATGATCTGGACGTGCTGGTGGATACGCTGAAGAACATCCGCAGCCTGAAAGGGCCGCAGTTCCTGCACATCGTCACCAAGAAGGGCCACGGTTACAAACTGGCCGAGAATGACCCGGTGAAATACCACGGCGTGACCAAGTTCGACCCGGCCAATGGCCTGGCCGGCGGCAAGAGCGGTGGCAAACCGCAGTACACCCAGGTGTTCGGTGACTGGATCTGCGACATGGCCAAGCTGGACAAACGTCTGGTGGGCATCACCCCGGCCATGCGCGAAGGCTCCGGCCTGGTGCGTTTCGAGAAGGAGCACCCGGATCGCTACTTCGACGTGGCGATTGCCGAGCAGCATGCGGTCACCTTTGCCGGCGGCCTGGCCTGTGACGGTGCCAAGCCGGTGGTGGCGATCTACTCCACCTTCCTGCAGCGCGGCTACGACCAGCTTATCCACGACGTGGCGCTACAGAACCTGCCGGTGCTGTTTGCCATCGACCGTGCCGGTCTGGTGGGCGCGGACGGCCCCACCCACGCCGGGGCCTTCGACATCTCCTTCCTGCGCTGCATTCCCAATATGACGGTCATCACCCCGTCCGATGAAAACGAATGCCGCCAACTGCTGTACACCGCCTTCCAGCTGGACAGCCCCACCGCCGTACGCTACCCGCGCGGCGTGGGTCCCGGCGCGGAAATCCAGCAGGAAATGACGGCCCTGCCGGTAGGCAAGGGCGTGCTGCGCCGTAGCGGCAAGGGCAAGGTGGCCATTCTGGCCTTCGGCAGCATGGTGACGCCGGCACTGGCCGCCGCCGAGGCGCTGGATGCATCGGTCGCCGACATGCGCTTTGTCAAACCGCTGGATACCGGCCTGATCCGCCAGTTGGCCGACACGCATGACTACATCGTCACCGTGGAAGAAAACGTGGTGATGGGCGGTGCCGGCTCCGGCTGTCTGGAAGCCATGCAGGCCATGGGCATCGTCAAGCCTAGCTTGCTGCTGGGCCTGCCGGACGACTATGTTGAACATGGCGACCCCACCGTGCTGCTGGCCGATTGCGGCCTGAACGCTGCGGGTATCGAAGCCAGCATCCGCAACTGGCTGCCGCAATAATAAGCCCGGCCATCCGCGTGGCGCCCCCGGGCCAGGGCGTGCCGACGCGGACAGCACAAGCAGCACGACCAGGAGGCGCAAGACCGCATCAGGTTTTTTGTTAGCGGCGCTAAAACAGCACGAGGGGACATCATGGGTGGCATTGATCTGGCAACATGGCTGAACCTCAAGGGCGGCCCTTTCGAGGCGCTGCCACTGTTTGTCACCAGTCTGGCCATCGGGCTGTTGATGGGGGTGGAGCGGGAACGCAAGCACCACACCCTGGCCGGCATCCGCACTTTTCCGCTGACGACACTGTTCGGTACGCTGGCCGCCATGCTGGATGCCCCGTCCCATGGCGTGTTGCTGCAAACCGTCGGCCTGCTGGCAGTGGCCTCTTTCGGCTTCCTGCCGGAGCGCAATACCGACAGCGACAAGACCGAACCGCGTACCACCACCGTCGCCTCGCTGCTGGTGATCTACTGCCTGGGCGCGCTGGTATGGCATGGTTTTGGCGGCGTGGCCGTGGCGGTGGGGATTG
>JAFANL010000185.1 GCA_019232735.1 Aquitalea sp.
TAGATATTGCCACCCTGCGAATTCACTGTCGCACCGGACAACACATAAATACCGGCCTGGGTGCCACTGTAGCTGCTTGTGGTGGCATTGGTCTGCCCGTTGATGACGATATTGCCACCACCGGATTGCAGCGTCACATTGGTACCCAGCAACACCGCAGGGCTGTTGGCATCATAATTGAGTGCATAACCGATGCCGTTTGAGGTGGCCGAGGTGAGCGAGCCACCGGCCCCACCAACCAGGATATTGCCGCCGTTGGAATTAAGATTACCGTTGAGCTTGACGCCACCGGTGGTACCTGCTGCATTGTTAGCCGCGCTGAGTGTGATATTCAGCTTGCCGTTGCTGGCGGCAATGGGGCTGTTGATGGTGATGTTACGTGCAGCCTGCAGAGTGAGGCCGACAGTGGCGCTGCCCGTATCGGTGATGGCACTGTTGACGGTGATGTCGCCGTTGCCGCTGGAACTACCGGCGCTGCCATAAGCCGCAATATCGCTTTGCGTGGTTGCGGTCACGCTGGTGCCACCAGACAGCGTATTGGAAATGGTGGATGCGGCAGCACTGCCTATCGTGTAGTCATAGGGGTCGATCAGCCAGCTACCGGCCGTGCCTGAGTGTGCTGCGGCATTGACCTGCAAGCCACTCATCGTATTGACCGTGGCCGCCGAGGTTTCAATGGTGCCACCATTGCCGCCATTCGGGGCACTGGCATCCAGTGTGCCACCCGCATTCAGGGTTCCCGTGCTCATGTCGCCCAACAACTGGATCTGGCCTTTTTCGCCGGTGCTCAGGGTTTGCGCCCGAATGACTCCTGTATTGTTGATAACCGAACTGGTCAGTTGGTCAGCAGCCTTGGCAGTCAGCAGCACACTGCCGCCATCGGCCTGAATCGCCCCACCATTACTCACCAGCGAATCCAGCGCCCCTTTGTTGATGGCCAGCTTGACCGCGCCGCCCATGTCGAGTGTGACATCCTGCGCAGATGCCAACGTGACATTTCCTTTGTTGGCAGTGATAGTCCCGTCATTCGTCACCTGAGCAGCAATCAGGGCAACGGCTCCGCCATTAGTGGTGGTGATATTGCCTTGGTTGATGACTGCACCCTGGCTGCTACCCTGGAAATTGTAATGGCCGCTAGACAACTGCTGGTCTGACAGCCCCAAGGTCGTCGCTACCAGGCCGCTGGTATTGACTTGTGCCCCTGTTGTAAACAAAACCCCGTTCGGGTTGATCAGGAACACCTGACCATTTGCTTTCAGGCTACCTTGAATGACGGAAACATCCGAACCCAACACGCGGTTCAGTGCGATGGATGTTGCCGAGGGCTGGATGAACTGAACAGTATTACCAGCGCCGATACTGAATGTTTGCCAGTTGGTTGCCAGCTTTGCAGACGACTGGTTGATCAGCAGGGCATTGCCTTGCTGAGTGATGTTGCCGGACCCGAGTGTGATTTGCCCTCCGGTAGGCAAGCCTGCTGCCCCAACGCTGCTCGCCCACATGACCGTGCAAAGCACCAGCACGTTGCCGCCCGCACGGGATGCCTTGCCGCGAGCAGACACATTCTCGGCAACAGCAACCATCCCGCACGTCTGAGAACTCCAGACGAGCTTGTACACATGATTCAAAGAGGGGCGTCGCATCGCTGTTCTCCCACAACAATTTGTTACCGTTTATTTATACTAAAGCAATTAAAAATAGAGCATTTACTTTATGCGTTTCTTTGATTATCAGGCAGTGAAAATGATATTTCAATATCAAATTATATTTAAAATATTGGCACTATTTATTAGCTTATTTTGCAATTACCACTGCGATACAACCGACGATGCAAATTGCATAAAGACAAAAAGGCTAAATGTCATTTTTATCCCATAAGTATATTCATGCCAACACTTAGCTACAGAGCAAGCGAATAGATGCGCCCCTTTATTCGAATAGCCTCATCAGGAAACAACCAGGAGAACCAGCCCCCAAACGGCCTCGCCATTGTGCTGATGCTGGCAAGGCGTACTAGGGGTAGGAAGATAAGCCTCGTAAAGTGGAACATCCCAGTACCAGTTCTATTTATTATGGAATTGATCTATTTCAAGTCTGGGGATCCATAAAACAAATAGCATCTTGCCATGACCGGGAAATTTGATGACAAACGTACGAAAAGGCTGCAGTCCTTATGGCCCTGTACTTTCCCAAGTAAGCCTCTCATCGGAACAAGGTAGCAGCTCATGTTTTCCACAATCAGGAACCGTCTTGTCTTGTTGATCTTGGTGCCGCTTCTGGTACTAAGCAGCTTTTCGCTCATGCTTCTCTGGCAAAACTACAGCCAATATCAAAAAGCCCTGCATACCCGGAAATTAATGGAAGTTGCCATTGCAACCGGCAACCTGATCCACTCCATGCAGATTGAACGCGGGGCCTCTGCCGGCTTCCTTCAATCCCATGGCAAGAACTTTGCTGACAAACTGCCTGGCATCCGGCAGACCACCGAAACCAAGTTGCAGGCCTACCAGCAAGTGATGGCCAACAATCACGAGATGGCAGACATAGCAAACATCCAAAATGCAAAAGATGCGCTGCAACATCTGAACGGGATGCGAGAACAAATCTCACAGCAAGCCACCTTGCCTGCACAAAGCTCGGCCTATTTCACCCAGACCATTGCGACACTGCTGAAGAGCATTTCAACTATCGGTAAGGAAAATGACCAAGCTGATATCGTTCGTCGTCTGCAAGCGTATCTCGATCTGATCCAGGCCAAGGAAAATGCCGGACTCGAACGTGCTTTGTCTCTGCCCGTATTCATTGCTGACAAAGTGGAATGGCCGCAATACCGTATCATCATGGCAAAGATTGATAGCCAGACCGAGCTGTTGCATCAATTTGAAAGTGTTGCCCAACCAGAAGAAGTGGCAAGCCTGGAACGGGTGCTGGCAAGTGCGGAGTCCTTGCGAGTGGATCAATTCCGCCGCGTGATGGAAAGCCGATTTGCCCAGGGTGGGTTCAATGTAGCTGCAGAGCAATGGTTTGACGCCATCACCAGCAAGATTAACGCGCTCTATACCGTTGAACAGCAATTGACAGCCAGTATCGATGCGCAGACCCAGGCACAAGAAATCCAGGCATTACGCAACCTGTGGATCGTGATTGCCATTGGTTCAATCACGGTATTGTTTAGTACAGGAACAGGTCTGTGGGTCGGACGCAGCATTGGCCGACCCTTGCTGCGTGTTGCCCGCTCCGTGGAAAAAACCGTTGAAACAAGAGATCTGTCTTGCACCGTAAAAACAGATGGCGTGCAGGAAGCACGGCAAATCGGCAGTGCCTTCAACAAACTGCTGGAAGCGTTCTCACTATTGATTCTGGATGTCCAGAGCTGTGGCAAAGATATGGGTTCGGTTGCGGAACAGCTTTCTTCCAGCAGCAATCAGGTCAAGCAGAGTGCGTCAGTGCAATCGGAAGCCACCGCTTCGGTAGCGGCCGCAGTAGAAGAAAGTGCAGTCAGCATGACAGAAATGGCCAGCAGCACCCGCTCCGTAATGGAGCAAGTGCAATGCTCCCGGACTGAAACCGGCCAGGCGCTGATGACCATGAAAGATACCGTGCAAAAGGTGAGTGAAATCGCCCGGCAGATCGAAGCATCCGGCAAGGATATCCAATTGCTGAGCGCTAGCTCTCAACAAATCGGCGGTATTGTCGATGTCATCAGGGATATTGCCGATCAGACCAATCTGCTGGCACTGAATGCGGCCATTGAAGCGGCACGTGCCGGAGACATGGGTCGTGGATTTGCCGTGGTTGCTGACGAAGTGCGTAATCTGGCTGCCCGAACCGGGACCGCCACCGAGGAAATCGCCGGACTGATTCTTGACGTCCAGAAACGAATCAATGCTTCGGTTGCAGGCATGACTCAGGCGGATAAATTGTCACGACAAAGCCTGAGTTCGGTTAACTCCAGCGAACAGGGTCTGCAACACATTGATGAGGGTTCCCGCCAGGTGTTGCAGCGTATGCAGGGCATAGCCGCCGCCATTGAGGAACAGGACCACGCCATGCAGGTGATTAGTCAGAATATCGAGCAAATCGCACAAATGACGGATGAAAACAGTGTTGTTGCCGTACACAACAATACGCAGGCGGAGAAACTCGACCAGTTGGCTGGGCGCCTGTCTTCCACTATCAGTCAGTATCATATCGCAATGGCCTGACAGAACATTTTCCTGAACGCCCATGACAAAAGCCCGCTTCATTTCGGGCTTTTGTTTTCAGTCTGGGCAGACGACATGGAGCATGCTCAATTTTTTATTTCAGCCGGGCATAACGCGCCCGCAAACAGGCAGACCAGTTCAGCCGAAAGCCATATCAAGGCCCCGGCCCATTGGCCTGTTAATGTCGGAGGAAAATGGCGGTTGCACATTCAGAAGCGGCAACCATAGTATCCAGTCAATGAGATGCGCTGCACCGGGACAGTCCAGTACAGCGTTGCCATGCAACCAGCAAAGCTCAAGCAAATAGCACACCTCCGCAGTACTTAAGCTAGTAACATCGTGCCCTTATCCAGGGCAACAGCCATTTTGCAACCGATCTTGAAATTTCCCGACTCTCCGCCATATCCTGCATGACATTCGACCATCGGCATCGTCACCCTGATCTGCCCTGCTCTTTTCCGATCATGCCCGATCGGCATTCAGAACAGTTGGCATGCAAGCATTCACAATGAACCATTGTCATTTTTTCATGTCACAATGCAGATATAAGGCTTGGCAACAATAGCCGCAGTTCACATTCATACAGAGAGGGCAGCATGCAACCAGACCTGCACAACACATACCAGACCAGCACCCTGAGCGGCGCACGCAACAATGTCCTGCGCAATACTTACGGGCTGCTGGGCCTATCCATGATTCCCACCATCATGGGCGCACTGATCGGTACGCACTTGAACTTTGCCTTCATGGCAGCCAGCCCCATCGTGGGAATGCTGGCCATCATGGCGGTGTTTTATGGTTTGGTATTCGCCATCGAGAAAAACCGCAACAACTCGCTGGGCGTTTTCCTGATGCTGGGCTTTACCTTCATGATGGGCCTGCTACTCGGACCCTTGCTGCAGTTTGCCCTGCGCTTCAACAACGGTGGCCAACTGATCATGACCGCAGGGGCAGCAACTGCACTGGTGTTCATCGTGATGGCGGGCATTGCCAGCACCACCAAGCGTGACTTGTCGGCACTGGGTAGTTTCCTGACGGTCGGCGCCATCGTGCTGATGGTCGCTGTCGTGGCCAATATCTTCCTGCAGATGCCGGGCGTACAGCTGGCCATTGCCGCCGCATTTGCCCTGTTCAGTTCGCTGATGATTCTGTGGCAGGTGAAGGTGGTGGTTGATGGCGGTGAAACCAGCTATGTTTCCGCAGCGCTGTCCATCTACATCAGCATCTACAATCTGTTCACCAGCCTGCTGCAACTGCTGCTGGCCTTGAGTGGTGAGCGCGACTGACGCCAAGAACGTAGCCGACAAAAAAGCGCCTCGATATTGAGGCGCTTTTTTCATGGCGGAACCCCCGCCGATATTACATGGACAGATAAGACGACTGCTTCAGTCCGCGGCAGAACTCGGCAAAGAACACATTGCGTTCATCACTGCTCAGATCGGCTGCACGCGCCTTCTCCTCATAGCGATTGAGGATTTCCTCCGGCGACAGGTGCACATAGCGCAGCATGTCTTCGATGGTGTCATGCTCCTCGACACCAGCAAACTCCAGCTGGCCATTATCGCGCACATACACGTTGACCGAGTCGGTATCACCGAACAGATTGTGCATATCCCCCAGAATTTCCTGGTAAGCCCCCACCATGAACACGGCGATCAGGTATTCCTTGCCAGGTGCTACGTCATGCACTGACATGCTGGACTCGATACTCTGCTGATCAACGTATTGCTTGACCTTGCCGTCGGAATCGCAGGTCAGGTCCTGCAGCACCGCGCGACGGGTCGGCTGCTCATCCAGCCGATGTACCGGCATGATGGGCAGGATCTGGTCGATGGCCCAGGTATCCGGCAGGCTCTGGAATACCGAGAAATTGCAGAAATACTTGTCGGCCAGCTTGTCGGTCAGTTCATCATAAACCTGGCGCTGTGAACGCTGGCTGGCTTGCAGCTGGCGATGCAGACGACGGCACAGTGTGGCGTGCACGTCCTCGGCCATGGCCTTTTCCTTCAGCGAGATGCGGCCGGCGGAATAAAGATCGGACACGTCAGAGGCGTAATGGCTGGCACGGTAGTAGATTTCCGTCACCATTTCCTCGTCGGTCAGTTCCATCAGCTCGAACAGCTTACGCACCGGCTTGGCCAGGGTGCTGATATCAGCCACTTCCGGCACGCTTTCCGGCAGTCGCTCCACATCGGTCACATTCATGATCAGCACCGCATGGTGCGCGGTCATGGCACGACCGGATTCGGACAGGATGCGCGGATGCGGAATGCCGTTTTCGTCGCAGAACTCGGCCAGCATCGACACGATGACCTGGGCGTATTCATCCATGTCATAGTTGATGGAGCTGGCATTGCGCGAATGGGTACCGTCGTAATCCACCCCCAGGCCACCACCGACATCGACATGGTCAATCGGCAGGCCCAGCGCGCGCAGTTCGGCAAAGTAACGCACAGCTTCGCGGAAGCCGGCGCGGTAGTCACCGATATTGGCAATCTGCGAGCCCATGTGGAAGTGCATCAGACGCACGCAGTCGGACATGCCGACACCAGCCAGCTTGTCGGCTGCCGAAATCAGCTGCGCTGCGGACAGGCCGAATTTACCCTTGTCACCACCGGTATCCGCCCATTTGCTGCTAGCCAGCGAGGACAGCCGCACACGCATGCCCAGCATGGGGCGCACGCCCAGCTTCTGGCTCTCTTCGATCACCAGCTCGACTTCGGATTCTTTTTCGATGACGATGAAAACCTGATGACCCAGCTTCTGGCCGATCAGCGCCAGTCGAACGAATTCGCGATCTTTATAGCCATTGCAAATGATGGTGCCGCCCTTGGGAGCCAGCGCCAGCACCGCCATCAGTTCCGGCTTGGAGCCTGCCTCCAGACCGATGGATACCTCGCGGGTAGCGATGATGCTTTTTACCACCGCTTCTTGCTGGTTCACCTTGATCGGATAGATGGCGGTATAGCGATTGCCATAATTCTGCGCGGCAATGGCATTGTCGAAGGCGCGGCACAGCCGGGTGACACGGTCCTGCAGAATATCGGGGAAACGCACCAATAACGGCAGATCCAGACCTTTAGCCGCCAATTGGCGACTTAATTCATGCAAATCGATACGCGTAGCATGGCGGGTATTGGGCTGCACCTGGATGCAACCATTATCGCCCACGTCAAAATACCCCGCCCCCCAATGCCGGATGCCATACAGGCTCCGGCTATCAGCCACAGTCCAAGCCATGAGATTTTCCCTCAATGATTCGATGGATAACCCCGCTCCTTAGTGCGCGGCTTTCGGGCTACAAAGCTTTTATGTGGGCCTGGGATGTCGGAGCGAAACAGTCGATTGTCGGTGTTTTGCAATGCAAAACGAGCGCGGATTTTAACAACATCACGCAGCTTGACAAGTAAAAATTTGATGACACCGAGCTACGTCCATTTTTTTGGACACGCTTCGCTACCCGCATGTCCTATCCCGATCCGGAGAAATGGAAAATATGCTATCTGTCCGCCGTTTTGACGGCATATCTTCCACTGCGCCATGCCACGCACGATTGACACTGCACCCGCAATATTTTCAACATGCAGGACTAGCTCACACGAGCTTGCCAAATCCGGTGACAAGGTGAAGGAACGGTGCAGACCACGGCTTACACTTACAAAGCATCCATGATCCGATAATAGGCCATGCCCAGCACCAGTGCTGGCGTTCGCAGCCACTTTCCACCAGGAAAGTCCCGGTGTTGCAAGCGGGTAAACAGATCCAGCCTTCCGGCAGTGCCGGCAATGGCTTCCGCCACCACCTTGCCGGCAATACCAGTCACATTGACGCCGTGGCCGGAAAAACCCTGCATATAGTAGATATTGCCTGACAAGCGCCCCAGATCCGGCGCACGATTGACAGTGATATCGCAGAAACCACCCCAGGCGTAGTCCACCTTCACATCCGCCAGTTGGGGAAAGACCCGCAGCATGTCACCGCGCATGGCCGCCGCCAGATCACGCGGCTCCTTGCCGGAATAACTGACCTTGCCACCAAACAACAGGCGCTGATCGGCGGAAAGCCGATAATAATCCAGCACGAAATTGGTATCGCACACCGCCATATTATTGGCGATCAGACTGGCAGCCTGTGCCTTGCCCAGTGGCTCGGTGGCAATCACATAGGTGCCGGCCGGCATGATCTTGCGCTCCAGCTGTGGCACCAGCTGGCCAATATAGGCATTGCAGGCCAGCACGACATGACCGCAACGCACGGAGCCATGCTCGGTAATCACCTTGGGACGGGAGCCTTGCTCCAGCTTCAATACCGGGGTTTGCTCATAGATTTTTACTCCTGCAGCCTGCGCCGCCCGCGCCAGCCCCAGCGCATAATTCAGCGGGTGCAGATGGCCGGAACGCGGGTCATACAGCCCGCCCAGATAGCGGTCACTGCCCAGCTGCTGACGGAGTTGTTCGCGATCCCATAACACCATGCCAGCGTAGCCATACTCCGACTCGGCTTCCTGCTGCCATTCTTCCAGTTCCTGCATATGGCGTGGCTTGACCGCCGCATTACAGAAACCACGCATCCAGTCGCATTCAATAGCATGGCGCCTGACCCGCTCGTCAATGATATCGACCGCCTCGACCGACATGTCCCACATGACACGGGATAGCTCAGCCCCCAGCTGCGCACGCATGGTATCGATACCACAGGCATAGCCGGCAATCACTTGCCCGCCATTCCGGCCGGAAGCACCAAAACCGACCGTGGCACCCTCCAGCAAGGTGACCGAGAAACCCCGCTCCGCCAGATTGAGCGCTGCCGACAAACCTGCCAGCCCGCCTCCGACGACACAGACATCAAATGAAACAGCCTCCTGCAACTCCGGACAGGCCTCCCAAGGATGGGCAGTAGCGTGGTAATAGGATGGTGCGTGCGGCTGCCGGGCAAAGCTGAGCATAAATACCTCGTGGTGAGTGTGACGACCAAAGATGCCGGATTCGGCTAGAGAAAAAAGCCGCCAAATGGACGAAAAAAGAGCGGACACTCTCGCGACGTATCCGCTCCCATCCCCCCAAGGGTGACCTTACATGGTCAGTACAACTGGTGCATCTGAACGCCAGCTGACAAAGACCGGATCACCCCAGGTCGGGGCGGTTTCATCGGCATCGTACCAGCGCGAGGACGGCACGACAGTCTTGACGATCTTGCCGCTGGCCAGCTTGATGTGGAAGATGGAGTAGCTACCCATGTAGGCAATGTTCTCCACCGTGCCGCTGGCCATGTTCTGGCCAGCCGGAATCGGCTTGCGATCCAGACGAACATCTTCCGGACGCACACTGGCCCAGACATGCATGCCCTTGGGACCCGTAATGCCGTGGTCGATACGCACCACACCACCCAGCTCCTGCGAGGAGATTTCCACGCGATCCGCTTCGTCAACCGTGACTGCGCCTTCGAACATATTGGTTTCGCCGATGAATTCTGCAGTGAAACGACAGTTCGGGTAGTCGTAGATCTCGGTCGGGGTGCCCACCTGCAACAGCTTGCCTTCCGACATGATGCCGATACGGTCGGCCATGGTCATGGCCTCTTCCTGATCGTGCGTCACCATGATGCAGGTCACACCCACCTTTTCGATGGTATTGGCCAGTTCCAGCTGGGTTTGCTGACGCAGCTTCTTGTCCAGCGCGCCCAGCGGTTCGTCCAGCAGCAGCAGCTTCGGACGTTTGGCCAGACTACGGGCCAGCGCCACACGCTGTTGCTGACCACCAGACAATTGGTGCGGCTTGCGGTTGGCGTACTTGCGCATCTGCACCAGATCCAGCATCTCGTCGACGCGGGCGCTGATTTCAGCCTTGGGCAGTTTGTCCTGCTTCAGACCAAAGGCGATGTTCTCGGCCACGGTCATGTGCGGGAACAGGGCATAGCTCTGGAACATCATGTTGACCGGGCGCTCATACGGCTCCAGGCCAATGATGTCTTCGCCATCCAGCACGATCTTGCCCGAGGTCGGGGAATCCATACCGGCCAGCATGCGCAGCAGGGTGGACTTGCCGCAGCCGGAACTACCCAGCAAGGCAAAGATTTCGTGCTGTCGAATGTCCAGATCGACATGGTCAACGGCAACGTTGTCGCCAAACTTCTTCACTACCCCACTGATCTTCAGATAGGGCTTGTCATTGGCTTGCACGTTCTGAACCTGCTTGGCAGCCTGCGTACCAGCAACTGATTGAACCGGCTTATTGGCCGCTACAGCATCCGTCATGATTTTGCTCCCTCCAACTATTCCAGCCTTATGCGGCTGATTTCGCGTGTCCGCGACCTGATTTATAGGGTCAGCTTCCAGAAAGGGCGGCCGAGCCGCTTCTTTCACTCGCACCTAATCCGCTTTTAAAACGATACCAGTCCCTGCCGTGAATGGGCAGTAGCCGGCAAGCAAAAAAGCGGGAAAAAAACGATTGAACCGGAAACGATGGTACTGCGAGGAGGTGTGCAGAAACAGGCCGGGCCTGTCATGTCGTCATGGACGGCAATGTCTGTTACAGCGTATTTCATGCTGGCTCCTCCCCTATTCTCCCGAACTACATAGTCAGTCCCGGTCATTCCCGGACTTTGCACAAGGCAAATACCTGCCGCGAGAATGATCGTGCCGTGCTATCAGAGCAGTCTTGCTGCTGCCCTTTTGCTGGAGAGAAGCCTAGCCTACGTTTAATAAATTTGACAAGCCTCAAGATAAAACTTGATCAAAAGTGTCAATGCAATGTGGCTTCCCAGCCTCACAGAGCCACATATTTGACCAAAAACACATTCGGCCTGAAAAAATTTGATACAAAACCACTAAAAATCTGCTTCTTGTTTAACACGTCGATACAGGCATTCAACGCCCGGTTCACTGCTGCGAAGCAACATGCCGACGTTCTACAAACATGCTGCTGCCCGGCAGCTTTTTGGCCTGTTTTTTTGCCTCGGCCGTAGCAGAACCCACCTCGTAGTGCGAGGGATACTGGCCGGGACTGACCCGCACCACGCCCAGGGACAAGCTGGTCAGCGGGAAGAACATGGAATCACCATTGCGACCGGTCATTTCAAAGCCAGCGGCTGCCAGATGGGCAGGATCAAAAAAGCTGCGCACCGCCTGATCGAATGCCTGCAGGATGTGCTCCAGCTTGTGTTGCCAATCTGCCGACTGCAAGAGCAAGGCAAAATCGTCACCACCGATATGACCGACAAAATCACGGTCCGGATCCGCGCAATCAGCCAGCAAGCGCCCCACCAGCTGTATCATCTCGTCGCCCGCGGCATAGCCGTACAGATCATTGAAGGGTTTGAAATTGTCCAGGTCGGCATAGGCCACCACGAAGGGCAGCTGTGCCTCCAGCAAGCGATCGATGGCCTCAGACAGTGGCACATTGCCTGGCAAGCCGGTCAGCGGATTGGCATAGCGAGCGGCGGATATCTGTAGCTCGGTCATCTTGCGCATCAGGGCAAATCCAGTGCCCATGCCCAGATAACGACCTTGCTCGGTAATGATGAAGCCATCCACCAGATAGCGCTGTTCGGATGCCACCACCAGTGCCGACAGTTCATGCACATTCAGATCCGCACTGACAATCAGCGGCTGCTTGTCCATCATCACGCTGCACGGCTTTTTACCGTACAGTTCCCGATTGAAAGGCCGGGCAAAGCTTTCCAGCAGATGATGGCGCCGCAACAGTCCGATGGGCACCCCCTGATCCACTACCGGAATGGCAAACCGCGCCGGATCCGCCGCAAATATCCGGTAAGCCGCCTCATTGGGAATGTCTGGCTGCAGGAAGGGCACTTCTTGCAGCAAGTCACGTGCGGTCGCCGGTACCTGCCATGGCAGGCGCGGCCGGCCACCTGACCATGCCACGCCATGGATATGGATTTGCAGATCCAGCGCCGGTACCGGATTGGGCCGGGCCAACAGATAGCCCTGACCGTAGCGCACACCCAGCCGCTGCAAGGTACGCAGCTCGGCAACGGTCTCGATGCCCTCGGCAATCAGCATGGCACCGGATTGGCGGGCAATATCCACCATGGAGCGGACAAACTGCTCCTTGAGCGGGTCCAGATGCAATTGCTGCACAAAATGTTTGTCCAGCTTGACGAAATCGGGCCGCAACTCCGACCACAGCCGCAGATTGGAAAAGCCTTCGCCAAGATCATCCAGCGCAATGCGGAAACCATCTTCGCGATAATGTTCGGTCGCACGACGCAAGGTGGAATAACAGCCACTGGGCGTGGTTTCGGTTACCTCGATGATGATGCGCTCTGCCTGCAGGCCGATTTTGCGCAGGAAGGCCAGGGTTTCGCCCTGGCGGTGCTCTGGCGCCAGCAAGGTGGCCGGGCAGATATTGAGGAACAGCAAACCGGCCAAGCCCAGCTCGACGAAACGCTCCATGGTAATTTGCCGACAGGTACGATCCAGCATCACCGTCATATTGCAGCGCTCGGCCTGATCGAACAGGCTGACCGGAGAATGCAGGGTGCTGTTGGAAGGGCCGCGAATCAAGCCTTCGTAACCGAGAATGCTACCGCTCTCCAGGTCAACAATAGGCTGGAACACCGGTTGCAAACGCCGCTCGTTGATGATCAGTTCCAACTCCTGGCAGCGGGAGCCGAATTGTTCCAGTTCCGCCACTTCTGTCTGAGACATACAGTTCATACCCGATTTGCAAGCAATCCCACCATTGACCAAGCTGGCACTTTAAACGGTGGAAATGACAAGCTGGTTACCTTTCAGCAAAGACTGACCTGCAAATGACACAGGCAACTGGCCGCTCCGCCACAATGCGGCCTAAAATAAAAGCAGATTACCTCGCCAGACGACAGACATTCCCGCTTGCAGGAGCCGCCCATGCCTCATATCACGCTCAACGGACATTCGCTGTTCTATGAACTGAGCGGCCGTGGTCAGCACACGCTGATGCTGTTCAACGGCATCACCATGTCCACACCAGGCTGGACACTGCTGACCCCTGCCCTGGAAAGCCAGTACCAGCTACTGCGGCTGGATTTTCTCGGACAGGGACAGAGCGACAAACCGGTTGCAGAAAAATACTCGCTGACAGAGCAAGCCGACCTGGCAGCTGCCCTGCTTGACCATTTGCATATCGCCAAAGTATTTCTGGTGGGCCTGTCCTACGGCGGCATGGTGGCCCAGCACTTTGCCCATCGCCATGGAGGACGTCTGCACAAGCTGCTCCTGGCCTCGACCCTGGCGTGGTCGGATGAGGCCAGTAATCGTATCAGTCAGAGCTGGATAGAGTGCAATGCAGTGGGCGGACTGGATTTGCGTTATAGCGCCAGTGTGCCTTGGCTGTTTTCCAGCCGTTTTCTGGCGGCCAATGCCGCCATGCTGGACGACATGAAGGAAATGGCCGGCATGGTGGACTGGGATGCGGTGATCCGTCTGATCAACGGGGTCAAGGAGCATGATGCGCGCAACTGGCTGCATCAGCTCAAACTCCCCTGCCACATCCTGGTCGGGGAGGAAGACAGGCTCACCCCGCTCTATCAGGCAGTTCTGTTACAGGAACGGATCAGCGGTGCCACGCTGGAACAGATTCCCCACGCCGCCCATGTATTGCATATTGAAGCCGCAGAAGCCTTCGTACGCAGCATCTGCCGTTTTTGCCAGCCATGAAGCACCAATAAAGACAACAAGGAGAACACCATGGAAGAAGCCATTCTGCTGAAAGTAAGCCCACAAGGGGTCGCCACCATCTGTCTGAACCGGGGTGAATTGCACAATGCTCTGGACGACAAGATGGTGGATCTGCTGACCGCCACCTTGCAGACACTGGCGGAAGACGACAGCGTACGCGTTGTGATTTTGACTGGGGCCGGCATCAGTTTTTCTGCCGGGCATGACAGCGCCTGGATGCGCAAGATGACAGACTTTGACGAAGACCAGCTGCGTCGCGATGCCCTGCGTCTGTCCACCCTGCTGGAAACGCTGGATCACCTGCCCAAACCCACCATTGCCCGGGTCCAGGGCTCTGCCTTTGGCATTGGTGCCGCCCTGGTTGCCTGCTGCGATGTTTCCATCAGCGTGTCCGAAGCCCTGTTCTGCTTCTCTGATGTCAAGCTGGGTATCATCCCGGCGCTGGCAGCACCCTATATTGTCCGTGCCATCGGCCCACGCCCTGCACGGCGTTACTTTGTCACCGCCGAGCGCATCAATGCCGGCAAGGCCCGCCGCCTGGGCCTGATTCACCAGACAGTGGAAAACGACGAACTGGACGACGCCGTCGAGCACATGTGCCGCCAGCTACTGCTCAACGGCCCGCAGGCCATGGTGGCTGCCAAGCAGCTGGTACGCGACATCGAACATCATGATATTGGCCCGACCGTCATTGAGCTCACCATCGATCGCATCGTTGCCCTGCGCCGTAGCGAAGAAGGCCAGGAGGGCGTGAAGGCTTTTCTGGAAATGCGCAAACCAGGCTGGATAGACTGAAGCACATCCCGTGGTGGCACCTCGCCACCACGGTTGCCAATAAACGGCATGCTTGTTCAAATGCGCGGCAAGCCCGCTGCAGGACATGAAGGAATGGTTACAATCAGCCATTCCTCTTGCACGGACAGCACCATGAACGCCACGCCATCGCCCTTCCTGCAACAAGTACTGCAGGAAGCCACACCGCCCACCTCCCCCCTGGTTCTGGCCAATGGCGTGACCGCAATCTGGCATGATGGCAGTGCCATCGAGTTGCGGCCAGCCAATTTGGCTGCAAGCGCCAGTCACATCCTGCTGTCCTGCGGCGTGCATGGCAATGAAACCGCACCCATTGAAGTGGTGGACGGGATTCTGGCCGACATTGCCAGCGGACAGCTGGCACTGCGACATCCCCTGCTGGTGCTGTTTGGCAACCCGGAAGCCATGCGCTGCGGCGAGCGCTATCTGGATTACGATCTCAATCGCCTGTTCAACCGCGCCTACCTGCAGCACCCCGGCCTACGCGAATCTAAGCGTGCTGCCATACTGGAACAACATGCTGACCGTTTTTTCCAGCAAGCCAAGCCCGCCGGCAAACGCCTGCACTATGATTTGCACACAGCCATTCGCGGTTCGGTGTATGAAAAATTTGCCATCTACCCTTTCCTGCAGCAGCGCCAACATGACCGCGCACAGCTGGCATGGCTGAAACATTGCGGTATTGAAGCCGTCTTACTGCACAGCAAGCCGGCCAATACCTTCAGCTACTACACCAGCCACGCTCACCAGGCCGATGCCTTTACCCTGGAGCTGGGCAAAGCCCGACCATTTGGTGAAAACGACCTCTCACGCTTCACCGGTATCGACCTGGCCCTGCGCCAATTGCTCAGTGACAGCACGCCGCCGCTGCCGGATTACCAGCATGACGACATCCCCCTGTTTCGCGCCAAATATGATCTGATCAAGCACAGCGAGGATTTCCGCCTGCACCTGTCCAGCGGGGTGGAAAACTTCACACTGTTGCCTGATGGCTTTGTCATTGCCGACGATGGCTCTCAGCGCTATATCGCCAGTGGTGGAGACGAACGCATTCTCTTCCCCAACCCCACGGTCAAACCGGGGCTGCGCGCCGGTATCGTGGTGGAACCGACCCGGCTTTGAATACGTCGCACCATGCACAACGGCCGCACACTGGCGGCCGTTGCTGTCTGAGCGATCCGGACTGATCAGGACATGTAATTGAACAAGGACAGGCTGGTCACCTTGTTGTAAACCAGCTGGCTGTATTTCAAGGAAGTCTGGGTCTGGGTAAAACTGGTGATGGCGCTGGGCATGTCCAGATCCTGCAAATCACTGACGCCGCTCTTGTACTGCAAACCCAGCTGCGTTCCCATGTCCTGCACACTCTGATTCTCTTGTCGCCGCGCACCAATCGAGGCAATGGCAGTGGACAGGTTCTGCTGCGCCGAATCCAGCGAGCTGACAATCGTCCCCATGGCGGTACTGTAATTCGCCGGTTTGGGGTTTTGTGCCAGCAAATCATTCAAAGACTTCAATGCATCAAAAACCGCCGTCGGGCTGCTGGCATTGCCGAACAGACTGCTGCCGGGGTCGGAAATCTGCATGCTGCGCGATGCGCTGATCGGTACATTGCGCTGACCGGTATCCCCCTGATAAGTCGCCGCATAGGTCGCATCCAGCACAAAAGGCGGAGTATTCACCTTGTCACCGCTAAACAGGTAATTACCCTTGCCATCCGTTGCATTGGCATAGCCGGTCATCTCGGAAATACCTTCTTGCACCTGCTTTTGTATCATCAGCAACTGATCGGATGACAGTACGGTATTACCCGCCTGAATCGCCGCGGCCTTCAGACTGGTCAGCAGATTGGAAGCATTGGTCAGCTGAGACTCGGACAACGACAAGGTGGATTCAACCGCATTGGTATTCGTTATGAACTGGGTATTCATCCCATCGGACTGATTCAGCTGCAGGATGCGTGCGGCAGCAACCGGATCATCAGCCGGCGTCACTACCCGCTTCTGGGTATCCAGCTGTGTCTGCAAGGTCAGCAGCTGCGACTGCAGCGATTGCATGTCGTAAGTGCCGGTCATATAGGATGTTGCCGTACTGATTCTCATGATTCATCCCTCGCCTTAGCTGCCCATTTGCAGGATCTGCTGAAACAATGTCTGCGCAATCTGGAGCACTTTGCCCGATGCCTGGTATGCCTGTTGATACTTGATCAGGTCTGCTGCTTCCTGATCCATATTCACCCCGCTGACATTGGAACGCGAGGTCGTGGCCTGCTGCAGCAAGGTGGC
>JAFANL010000223.1 GCA_019232735.1 Aquitalea sp.
GTTGAGAATTTCGATTTCCTTGGCCAGGATTTCGATTTCGCCGGAAATCATCTTGCTGTTGGCAGTACCGGCCGGGCGCTCGCGCACGATGCCGGTAATGGCCAGCACAAATTCGTTACGGCTGCTGTCGGCCAGCTTGAAGGCTTCCGGGGTGTCCGGATCAATCACCACCTGCACCAGGCCTTCGCGGTCGCGCAGGTCAATGAAGATCACGCCACCGTGGTCGCGGCGACGGTGCGCCCAGCCTTTTACGGTTACGGTCTGGCCGAGGTATTTCTTGTCAATAAGTCCGCAGTAATCGGTACGCATCGGATAACCCTTGTCTTGAATTCTGTATGGCTAAGTCTAAATGAAGTTCTGTGCACTGACGGGCCGGGCAGCATGGCTGCCTAGCCCTGGCGATTGTGTTCGTCGTTCAGGCGCGGGCGCTGGTCCTGAGGCGACGGATTGGGTACCACCACCCCCATGGAAATCACATACTTCAGCGCATCATCCACGCTCATGGACAGTTCGCGCGTATCGCGCTTGGGCACCATGATGAAATAGCCGGAGGTCGGATTGGGCGTGGTCGGCACATAAACGCTGACATGCTCCTCCTCGCCCATTTCGCTGACCACCTGCGCTGCCGGCGCACCGGTCTGGAAGGCCACCGTCCAGCTGTCCTGATGCGGCCAGCGCACCAGCAGGGCCTTCTTGAAGGCCTGACCGGAATCCGACAGCAGCGTGTCGCTGACCTGTTTGACGCTGTTATAGATGGATTTGACAAACGGCGTGCGCGACAGCAAGCCATGCCAGAAATCCACCAGCCGCTGTCCCAGCACATTGGCGGCAAACATGCCGGTGCCCAATAGCATCAGGAAGGCAAATACCACGCCCAGGCCGGGGATGCGGAAGCCGAACAGCTGCTCCGGCCGCCACTCGCGCGGCAGCAGGTTCAGCGTCTGGTCCAGCGAGCCGATGATCAGGCTCAGCACCCACAGGGTAATCCCCAGCGGCAGCCAGATCAGCAGACCGGCCACCAGATAGCCCCGTACCGTCATTTTTATTTGTGTCATGGGGGTTTAGGCGCACCCACCGCCGCAAGAACCGCTGCCACAGCTGTGGCCACCACCGCTGCCATTCTTGAAATCGGTTTCATACCAGCCGGAACCCTTCAGCTGGAAGCCGGCAGCCGACAACTGCTTGTGGTAATCGGCGCTGCCGCAAGCCGGGCACTGGGCGATGGGATCATCGCTCATTTTCTGCAGATGTTCCTTGGCGCTGCCACAGGCAGTACAGCGGTATTCGTAGATCGGCATATTCATCACTCCAACCATTATGTAAATGGCATAAATGGCGTATTTTTGCTACAGTGCACAATACGCTTTTGCTACGGTGCACAATAACTGCGGTCATCTGACCTATGATGCAAAGTGCGGCCAGCGAAGGCAAACACAAGTCGTTTACCCACAAACCTTCGATTATATCCGACTGAGGCCGCAATACAAAAAATGCTGTTTTTCATGCACTCGCAATATCGCGCTGCCACGATGTCATGAATCGAAGCCAGTAATGCCTACCCAAGAGGATTGTATGGACAGCATCCGCAATATCATCAGTGGCAAAAAAGGTCTGATTGTCGGTATCGCCAACGAAAACAGCATCGCCTACGGCTGCGCCAGCGTACTGCGCGAACTGGGTGCCGAAGTGGCCGTCACCTATCTGAACAGCAAGGCGGAAAAATATGTCCGCCCGCTGGCTGAAAAACTGGAAGCCCCGCTGGTACTGCCGCTGGATGTGGAACAGCCCGGCCAGATGCAGCAGGTGTTCTCCGACATCGAACAACACTGGGGCAAGCTGGACTTCGTCATCCACTCCATCGCCTTCTGCCCGATGGACGACCTGCATGGCCGCGTGGTGGATTGCTCCCGCGACGGTTTCCAGCAAGCCATGCATGTTTCCTGCTACTCCTTCGTGGAAATGGCCCGCCATGCCGAACCGCTGATGAAGGATGGTGGTTCGCTGATCACCATGAGCTACTACGGCGCCGACAAGGTGGTGGAAAACTACAACATGATGGGCCCGGTCAAGGCTGCACTGGAAAGCGTGTCGCGCTACATGGCCAGCGAACTCGGCCCCAAGGGCATCCGCGTGCATGCCGTATCGCCCGGCCCGCTCAAAACCCGCGCCGCCTCCGGCATTGCCCATTTCGACCAGTTGATCGACGACGCCATTGCCCGTGCGCCGCAGAACAAGCTGGTGGACATCGAGGACGTGGGCATGACCTGCGCCTTCCTCATTTCCAACGCTGCCCGCAGCCTGACCGGCCAAACCATCTATGTTGATGGCGGCCACCACATCATGGCCTGATACCGGCTCGGCCAGCAGCATGACCCCGCTGGCCTTTACTCCCCCTTCGCGCCCCGGAGAGCATCCATGACCCGCGATGACAAAGCATTTGACGATATCCTGCAACAAGCCACCGCACTGGGTCCGCTGCCCATGGCCGTGGCCCACCCCTGCAGCCGCGAAGCGCTGCTGGGTGCCGTGGAAGCCGCCGACCACGGTATTGCCACGCCGGTACTGATCGGCCCGCGCAGCAAGCTTAGCAAGCTGGCAGAGGAACTGGACATCGACATCAGCCGCTTCGAGCTGATCGACACCCCGCACAGCCATGCCTCGGCCGAGCAGGCCGTATCGCTGGTGCGCGAGGGCTATGCCGACATGCTGATGAAAGGCAGCCTGCACACCGACGAATTCATGAGCGAAGTGCTGGCGCGCACCACCGGCATCCGTACCGACCGCCGCATCAGCCACGTGTTCATCATGAAGGTGGAAAGCTATCCGCGTTACCTGTTCATCACCGATGCCGCCATCAGCATCGAGCCGGACCTGATGACCAAGCGCGATATCTGCCAGAACGCCATCGACCT
>JAFANL010000224.1 GCA_019232735.1 Aquitalea sp.
AAGCAATCTGCTGACCGACACCTCCAATCTGCATGATGTGTCCGCACGCTATGCCCGCCTGACCGGTAGCGAACCGTCGGCACAGTTGAATGAACTGCCTGCGTTGACTGAAGCCCTGCCGCGCAATAATGAGCTGATCAAAAATGCAGTTCTGCATAACCCGGCCTATCTGGGTTCCCTGGCCAGCATCCGCTCAGCCGCAGCCGAGGTAAATGCCCGCCGCGGTGCGTTCTCGCCCACGCTGGATTTGCAGGCCAGCAAGGCACCGACCGATAACTACGATGGTTATACCGGTCGTACCAATATGTCTTCCGTTGCCGTCATTTTCAATATGAACCTGTTCCGTGGTGGTGCCGATCGTGCCCGCCTGGGTTCTTCCAGTGAAAAACTGAATACCACCAAGGACTTGCGCGACAAGGTCTGCCGCGATATGCGTCAGACCCTGAGCATTGCCAATAACAACATCATCAAGATCAAACAGCAGATGGCTTCGTTGCGCCAGCATGAGCTTTCGACTGAAAAAGCGCGTGATGCTTATCGCAAGCAGTTTGATATCGGCCAGCGTACCCTGCTGGATGTGCTGGATAGCGAAAACGAATTGTTTGATGCACAGCGCGCTTATATCAATGCGCAATCTGATTACAAAGTGGCGGAAGCAACGGTACTGGGCAATTCGGGCCGCCTGCTGGAAACGCTCCGACTCAAGCCGGTGGAAGAATTCCAGACCGATAGCAGCCTGAGCGAAGAAGAGCAGAATGCCTGCAATACCAGCTATACGGCACCGACGCTGATTGATGTGCAAACGATTCAACCCAAGCAATATGTAGCAGCCACTGCCGAGCCTGTTGCAACGCCGGTGGTCGCACCTGCGCCGGCTGAGCCGGTCAAGGCCGCGCCACAGAAAAAGACCAAGAAGAGCAAGAAGCTTGATGCTTCTGCGGCAGGCTAAGCCTGGCTTGCAGCACCGGACCAGCTGCCCGCTCCGCCCATAGGCGGCAGGGCAGGGCGACCGGGAGGCAGCCGTCTCTTTATGAAAAAAACGGGGTAACCATACCCCGTTTTTTTTATGGGTGTGCCGCTGTCGTTCCGAGCAACGGGCTATTTATCGATGCAGGTCGTGGGAGCGAAATACGGACAACAAGAAGGGGACACGCAGGGGCAGCGGGAGGGATGCCGACATGAGAACGGGATTGCAGTTTTCCGGCACAGACTGCCGGCACTGCAATGCCGTTCTCTTATCTGGTATTACACAATGCGGTCGCCAAGCGGGGCATCCGGCAAGGGCTGGCAGGATGCCTCTTTTGCTCAGGACAGTTTCATGATTTTGCTGACGAGCTCATCGCTGGCGGCGTCAGACAGTTTTACTGCTTCCACCGTGATGGTCGCATCAGCGGACTGCTGCGGATTGAAAGACGATTCTTGCGGATCATTGCGCAGGCGATGTTCCAGTTGTTGTACCGTTTCTTCCAGTACGCTCACTTTTTCCTGTGCGCTGACTGCCTTGGTGCCAAACTCGTGCAGTTTGGGCAGTACCTGGTTCAGCTTGGCTTCATTGACGGTATTGATGCCGAGTTGATGCGATAGCTGCTTCTGGGTTGCGATCAGCTCCTGGGTTTGCCGGTCGTAGGCCAGGGACAGTTCCAGACGCAGGCGTTCCAGTTCGTCGCGTTCCTGTTCCCACGCTTTTTGGGCCGCGTACAGGTTCTGGTTGGCAATCTTCTTGGCGCATTCCCAAACGCTGGTCAGCATTTCATTGTAAATCTTCGACAGTTCATCAGGCGTATTGCCGCTCAGCTGGGCTGCAGAAGCCGGCAGCACTTTGCGCCATTCTTTCAACACCTGGCTGGCGGTAACCATGTCGATGCCAGCGAGCTCCCGGACTTTATCAAGCGCCGGCATTTCGCTTCTCCCTGATTGCTCGTACAACAGATTTGCAATAGAAAAAATCCGATCCCTGACTTCAGTCGGCACTTGCATCCGATTATCCATTTTAACTCTCCTGTCTAATTGCACTCCACCCTGGCTTATCAGAATACCATTGTCGGAAATGCTAAAATTGCTTACTTACAGTTTACTATCCAAAGTGCCACAGTAAGCCAACGCCGTAGATAATACAAAAAACATTAAAACCAAGAAACCGAAAAACCTTGCTTGATCAAGGCGAGTCAGCATGTTTACCTGGCAAGGTGTGGCGAATAGAGTAGTTCTTATTCACCTGCTACGCTTTGGTAATATGCTTGCCGCAATAAAAATGTTGTTTGCTTAATTATTTTTGATTTGTTCTTGCAAGCGCTCAATGCGTTTATTCAAACCATCCATTTTGGTCAGTGCATGATCGATGGAGTGTAACTTCTTCTCCAGCTCTTGAATGCGCAGATCATGAACGGCACTGTTCTTAGGAACGACTGGTTTGTGGTCAGGCGCTGCCTTGTGTGCTTGGGCCGGTTTGCTATTGTCCGCGGGTGTGCTACTGGATGGTGCCGGTTTTTTGGTACTGGCAGCCAGTCGCTCGGTATGCAGGATTTTATCGATCTGCCCTTTGGATACGGCCTTGATTCTGGTACTCGCCGGCAGCTGCAGTATGGCGCCCAGCTTCAGCTTGCCGGGATCTCCGCCAACGAATGCATGTTTGTTGGCCAAAAAAAGCGCGGTCATGGTCTGGTTGAGACTGCCCTGTGCTGGCTTGATCTTGCGTGCCAGCTTCCACAGGCTGGTACCACGAGTGGCACGGAGCTGCTGGGGTGCTGTCGCCGCCTTCTGGGTCGGCTTGTTCTGGGCAGGGGCCATATTGCCAGCTTCTGCTTGTGGCACTTTGCTGGCGGGGGCCAACTCAACGGCAGGGGCCGGGCCGGCAATGGCAAGCGATGTTGCTTGGGGTGCAGGAGCGGTTTGCGGGCTTGCGATCAAGGCAGGTGCCGCTGCCACTACAGGAGTCTGAACCGGTGCGGGAGCTTGCGGTACCGGGACCGGTACGGCACTCATGGCCGGCACCGGAGCTTGCGTGAGGGCGACCTTGGTGAGCGCAGGCTGTGCCTCTGCGGCCACTTTATTGACCGGCTGATTCATGGCCGGATCCAGAACGGCGTTGTATTCCCGCACTTGCCATTTTGACAAGGCTTCGATCTTGATGGCAAACCGCAGCGATGGCTCATCAATGGGCAGACTGGAGCTGATGTGAATCATGCCGCCATGATCGGAAGACAGCAGGGTAAATCGCAGGGACGATAAATAGCGGGCCGAATAGACATCGGGGTCTCTGACTTCCGTATCACTGGCCAGTGCTATTCGGGCATTGTCCAGTTCTTCTGCAGAAAAGCCGACCAGATTAATGTCGGCTTGAAATGGTTCCCCCTGGTGCGACTTGACATTGATATCACCCAAACCGGCCATTGCATTGGCCGAAATAATGGAAGATACAATCATGCCCCCCAGCTTGATTTTATCGCAACCTGACATAATCTTGCTCCGAAAATGATTTCCATGCCTTCGCATGGAAGCGGTCATTGCACCGTGGCTGGCCGCTGTATACTTTGTTGTATTGGTTTTGTACTGCCAGTATTTTATTGCGTATTAGCCGCCCGGGAATGCCCGTAAAATATTCCATCACCATTAATTTGGTAGGGTGATTTTTGCAGCTTTATTTCTTTATTTATTACGTTCAGTGCGCTATGCTGTTTTCGTTCTATTGGTTTAGAACCAACGGGACATCATGCTGCCAAGCCCCCCGATTATTCTGACCGCCCAAAACATCCCCCTGCATGATGACGGGTGCGCATCCTTGCCAGGGCAGGTCGTGCGTCAAGGGCAGTAGCAGGCGGGAATCTGGGTCAATGTGCCGCACCCCGGCATCCGGCTTCACGCTACCTACCTGACAGCAGCCTTGTCCGTTGTCCGATATGGCATGACTACCGGTTTGCTTCCCTGCTGCAACAAGCCTTCCCTTGCTTCACTTTGCTGCGTTTGATGATGCCCAAGACAATAAAGCAGTTTTATTGCGCCTATGTCTTCTGCAACAACTTTTGCAAAGCCGGTATGGCTAGTTTCGGATATGCAGCAACGATTTTTCCCTAATTCTGCTTAGAAATCTGTTGAGTTTGTCGGCATTGTACAGTCCTGTCAATCGCAGATGCGCTTGTCTCTTCCTGCCCCATCATATTGCTTGAAAACCATGTCCTGACACCTGGAGTGGGGCCGGTGCGGTTTATGGATTCTTGTTTAAAATCCTGTTGCAATGACTGTGCTACTGCTTGTTTCTGCAAAGGGAGCAATGGGCGTGCAGGGTGGGACGCGGACTGGCTTGAACGCTGTCTGCGGTGGGTGGGTTTCGCGGGGAATCTGACGGTAGCAGGGCAGGACAGCTTGGTCAGGCCTGTCCTGCGCATCGCCATTGGGTGGGTCGGTGTCAGGCGCGGAAGCGGTTCAGGCTGTCATCCAGTGCGGCGGACAAATCCTTGAGCTGCTGTGCCAACTGATGGGATTCCTGCACCGAGCGGTTGGTGTTGTCATTCATCTGGGCAATCATTTCCACATTCCGTGCCACATCCTGGCTGGCCTGGCTCTGCTCCTTGATGGCACCGGCAACATCGGCAATCTTGTCGACCGAACCCTGTGACAGCTGGCGAATCAATTGCAGCGAGTTGGCCACCTGTTGCGTGCTGCTGACTCCCGCCTCGATGCGGGCATTGGCTTGCTGCATGCTGTCGAAGGCCTGGCGGGTATCCGTCTGCACACTGGAAATGCGGGAAGAGATTTCTGCGGTGGCCTGACTGGTGCGTTCGGCCAGCTTGCGCACTTCGTCGGCAACAACGGCAAAACCGCGCCCGGTTTCCCCGGCACGGGCGGCTTCGATGGCCGCATTCAAGGCCAGCAGATTGGTTTGGTCGGCGATATCGTGAATCACCTTGACGATGTCGCCAATCTCGCCGGAGCGCTGATTCAGCAGATCGATGACGTGCGAGGTTTCGGTAATGCTGCTGGCAATCTGGCGGATTTCTTCAGCCGCCTGGCTTGCCAGCTGACTGCTGCGCGTGGCTTCGCTGGTGGCATGGCGCACTTGTTTTTCCACGCCCAGGGTGTTGTCGGACACCGTGTGGAAGCTGACGGTCATCTCTTCAATGCTGGCCGCGCTGGCCGATGCGGCTTCGGATTGCTTTTGCGAGGCTTGCGCCACGTAATTGCTGACCTGGCCTAGATGCTCGGCCGCGCCGACCAGTTTGGCCGAGTAGCCGTGAGACTCCTGAATCAGCGTACGCACCGTAGCCACCAGCTCGGCCACCGAATGGCCCATGCTACCCAGTTCATTGCGGCCCAGGTCCGGCAGCTGCCGGGTCAGGTCGCGGCTGTGTGCCAGCTGCTGGCTATTGTCGCGCAGGATGTTGAGCGGTTGACGGATGGAGCGGACGATCAGCCAGGACGAGGTAATACCCAGCAGCATGGCGATGGTCAGCAAGATCAACACGGCATGGCGCACCGAAGAGGCGGTGGCGTGAATCTGGCTGCCCAGGGCACTGACGGCCTCCTCGGCGGATTTGCTGATGCTCTGCAGCATGTCCTCCATCTGGTGTACGTTTTCCTTGTACTTGCTGATGGCGGCATTGCCGTCGGCCGGGCTGGCAATGGCGCCGGACTCCACCTGGGTGCTGACCGTGTGAAAGCCATCGGCATAGGCTGTCAGCAGTTCCCCTTGCTTGCTGACCTGTCCGCTCAAGCTGTTGCTCAGGCTGTTGTTACTGCTGGCCAGCTCGTGCTGCATCACTTTTACCGTGTCCTGGGCCTTGGCATAGCTGTCTTTCCATTTGCCCAGGTATTCGTTGCGCTTGTCCGTGTTGGCAATATTGAGGAAATAGTCTTTCTCAAAGCGGCGCAGATTACCCATGTGCACCCGCAATTGGGAGACGTCCTGGAAAAAGACCAGCTCATTGCTGGAGACTTCCTCCACCCGGTTGTCGATACGGCCCAGGCCCTGCATGGTAATGCCGCCAATAATGGCCAGGGCCAGCAGCAGCACGCTGAAGCCGGCGCTGATGCGCACGGCGATAGACAGATTCTTCATGGACTTCCCCGTCCTGGTTGCAATGCGGCCTTGGGCATCTCGTGGTGCTGTCTGCACCCTCTATTATTTGCCGGCCGACTCGGTTGATTATGGTATGAAAAGGTAGCGCCTGCCGGGTGCCTGCCTTGAAGGCGCCGCGGATGGGTTTGGTGCGCATCAGACAACTGGCAGCCCGGCGTGTGACGGCGACTTCAGCGTGATGGCAACCTGTCCCTGGCCGGCAGGTCCAGTCCCAGTGCCTGATAGGTATTGCTCCACAGTGCAGTGACTAATGTATCCAATTCGATCGAGCGTAATTCTGCCAGAATCTGGACAAATTTTTGCAAATTGTCTGGTGTATTGGGTTTTTCTTGCGCCCATTCCGGGCGGATATCCGGGGCATCGGTTTCCAGCACCAGCGCGCTCAAGGGCAGGGTGGCTGCCAGCGCCCGGATACGGCGCGAGCCGCTATAACTCATGGCACCGCCAAAACCGAGCTTGAAGCCCAGCCGGATAAAAGCCTCGGCCTGCTGCGGGCTGCCGTTAAAAGCATGGGCAATGCCCCCGGGCACCGGGATCTGGCGCAGATATTTCAGCACGCGGTCCTGCGAGCGGCGTATATGTAGCAGTACCGGCAGATTGTACTTGCGCGCCAGTTTCAGTTGCTCCACCAGCAGGGTTTCCTGGCGGCTGGCATCCAGCCCTGGCAGGTAGAAATCCAGCCCGATTTCCCCCACCGCCTGTGGTGCATCGCGTTGCAGATGTGTTTCCAGGAGGTGCAGGTGATCGTCCAGATGGCGCTGCAGATAAACCGGATGCAGGCCAAAGGCAATCCAGCAACCATAGCGTTCGCGCATGAGCAGGGTGTCGGCAAAGCTATCGCTGTGGATGGAGGGCAGCAGCAACTGGCCAACGCCGGCTGCCTGCGCCTGCGCCACCACGGCATCGCGCTGGCCGTGGAATTCTGGCGCATCCAGATGGCAGTGGCTATCGATCAGACAAATGTCGGGTCTGGCTTGAAACGGCATGGTGGGCTGGGTAGACATCGGCGCATGCACTCAGGACTGGCTGCCTGCGTCCAAGGTAGGGCTGGGGTCCGACCGGCTTTCCACCTGGAGCATGAATGCCCTGATCGGCACCGGCTTGCCAAACAGATAGCCCTGGAAGGCGCGGCAATGCTGTTGCAACAGGAACTGGCGCTGTGGCGCGGTTTCCACCCCTTCGGCAATCACCTGCAATTGCATGCTGCCGGCCAGGGCCACAATGGTGCGGATGATGGACACATCGCTGGCATTGTTGTCGATATCGCGTACGAAGGACTGATCGATCTTGAGCTGATCCAGTGGCAGCCGCTTGATATAGGCCAGCGAGGAGTAACCGGTTCCAAAATCATCCAGCGAGAAACACACGCCATCCTGTTTCAGCAACTGCATCTTGGCAATGGTGTCATCCACATCCTGCAGCAGCATGCTTTCGGTCAGCTCCAGTTTCAGCTGCTGTGCCGGTGCGCCGGTTTGTTGCAGCGTACGGCGTACCATCTCGACAAAATCGGGCTGGTGGAACTGGCGGGCACTGACATTGACCGACAAGGACAGCCCCGCCGTGGACGGCTGACTGGCCCAGTTCGCCAGCTGGCGGCAGGCGGTTTGCAAGACCCATTCGCCCAGCGGCACGATCAGGCCGGACTCTTCTGCCAGCGGAATAAAATGGGCCGGTGCCACCAGCCCATATTGCGGGCGCTGCCAGCGCAGCAGGGCTTCGGCACCAGTAATATGGCCGTTGGCATCGACCTGGGCCTGGTAGTAAAGCTGGAATTCCTGCTGCTGCAGACCCTGGCGCAGATCGTTTTCCATCGCGGCACGGGCACTGACGGCCTGCTGCATCTGCGGATCGAAGAAGCGCAGGGTATTGCGGCCGGCACCCTTGGCCTGATACATGGCCAGATCGGCATGTTTCAGCAACTCTTCCACGCTGGTGGCATTGCCCATGAACAGCACGGCACCCAGGCTGCTGGTGCTGTGGTGCCAGCCATTATGCAGGGGGTAGGGCTGGGCCAGTGCGTCCAGAATGTGCTGGCCGACGATACGGGTCTGCTCGGCAGCCTGCGGCAGTTGGGCATTCAGCCCTTCCAGCATGACGACGAATTCATCCCCGCCCAGCCGTGCCACGGTGTCGGTTTCGCGCAGGCAGCCGTTCAGCCTTTCGGCGACGGCCTGCAGCAGCTGGTCACCCATATCGTGGCCCAGCGTGTCGTTAAGCGTCTTGAAGTTGTCCAGATCGATAAACAGCAGTGCACCAGCCTGTTGGTGTTTGGCGCTGTTATCCAGCGCCTGCTGCAAGCGGTCCAGTAACAGGCGACGGTTGGGCAACTGGGTGAGCGGGTCATAGAAAGCCAGATGCTTGATCTTGTCTTCAGCCGCCTTGCGCTGGGTGATGTCGCTCATGGTGGCCACATAGTGGCTGACGCTGCCTTCTTCACTTAGCACGGCGCTGATGCTGAGCCATTCCGGATAGACCTCGCCATTCTTGCGGCGATTCCAGATCTCCCCCTGCCAGGCGCCCAGTTGTTGCAGGCTATGCCACATGCGGTGATAAAAGCCGGCATCGTGGCGACCGGATTGCAGCAGGCTGATCTTATGACCGACCACTTCCTCGGCGCTATAACCGGTCAGGCGGCTGAATGCCCCGTTCACCCGCAGGATGACGGTATGGCAATCCGTAACCACCATGCCCTCCTGCGATTCGAATGCGGTGGCGGCGATGCGCAACAACTGCTCGGCCTGTTTGCGTTCGGTGATATTGCGCGATGACGCATACAGATAGCGCTGCCCGCCAATGCTCGCTCCGCGGGCATTGATTTCCACATCGATCAAGGAATGATCCTTGCAGAGATGACGGGTTTCGAAGCGATATTCACGGTCCATGGCCAGGCTGATGACTTGCGGCAAGGTTTCCACCGGAATTTCCGGCTCCCAGTCGCTCAGATGCATGCTGCGCATTTCTTCCGGCTCATACCCCAGCATGGTGGCAAACGAGGGGCTGAATTCCGTGAGATTACCTGCTTCGTCCAGAATATGTACCCCATCGGAAGCCGTCTGCAGCAAGGCAGCCTGGCGCAGGGTTTCTGCCATGGCGGTGGACTCGGCGGCCTGCCGTTCCGTGGTTTCCTGCTCCAGTGCCCGGGTGCGCAGCGCCACCAGTATGGCCAGCTCGGCACGGTGGCGGCGCAATTCCATCATCTGCCAGGCCAGCCAGCCCAGCAGCACGCTGATGCCGATGGCCAGCAGGCTGTTGATTGCCATCCGTTGTTGATTGCCCCAGCCATCCACCGGCTGTACATCCAGTGTCCAGATGCCATTGGGCATGGTGATCGGATAGTGTACCGGATCGCTCAACGCCCCTTTCATCACGCCGGAACTGGCAATGACCTGGACCCGATGGGTATCGGGATGCTGACGCCAGAGCTGATACTGGTATCCGCGCTTGGGCAGCCAGTCCAGACCGGCGTTGTGCAACACATCGGGAAAGCGGATCAGGGCAATGGCAAAGCCCCAGAATACCGGGGAAGGTGCATCACGCGTGTTCAGGAAAATGGGTAGGCGTCCCACCGCCCCCACACCGCCTTGCAGTAGCGGAAAAGGGCCGGCCAGTGTCATCTGGCCGCTATCGCGTGCCATGAAGGCTTCTTTATTGCGTGCCGGATCGGCCAGCAGATTATGGCCGAGGGCTTTTTCATTCCCCTGCAAAGGATAGATCTGCTTGACCACCCCGTCCGGTGCCAGCTGCAAATTCATCACCCCGGGATAGTAAACGATCAGTTGGCGGGCAAAGGCATCAAACTCGTCGATCTGGCCATGGCCCTGCCGCACGATGGCGCCCAGGGCAAAGGTGGAAGACAGGGCACGGTTAATGGCCACCTGTACCGTATTGGCACGGTCGCTGGCATCCGCCAGCGCCTGGGCGCGGGCAAGGCTTTCGTCCTGACGCGCAGCATAAAACACCACGCCCATACCAATCAGGCTGGCAAGCAGTGTCACGATCAGGCTGATCAGCCAGGAGCGTCGGTTGTTGTTCAGGATGGCCATCAATAGTCGGGGACGTCGCGTATACGGCTAGTGGGTCATGGCATGCTGCCATAGCTGGACCGGCCAATCATGATGCAACTCAACGGATAAATTCTTAAGTGGCAGCTTAAATGATTACCGGGTGCATTTGATTATATCTGTGCTGCATGGACGGCGTGGATGAATGATAGATAGCACAGTGCCGACAGTCGCAATTTTATGCAAATTGTTTTTGTTTACCCGGAATTTTTACATTTCATTTAAGCCGCCTGCACTAGGCTTGTAGCAAGACGCGGGAACTGCACCCTGCGGCTGGTGAGCTGCCTGCTGCATATCAGGCTTTTTCCGGGATGGGCGGAGGTGACGCGTGTCAGGCTATCTGTTGTTGCATGCTGCATTGTTCCTGCTGCTGCTGTCATTGCTGGTCAAACCGTGTGGGCGTTACATGAGCCAGGTCATGGTGGGCAACCCGCCCTGGCCGGTGCGTTGGCTATTGCCGGTGGAAAGTTTGTGTTACCGGCTGGCCGGCATTGATGCCAAAGCGGGGATGGATTGGCGAAGCTATGCCGTCTCCATGCTGATGTTCAATGGCCTAGGTCTGGTTTTTCTTTACGCCTTGCTCAGGCTGCAATTCTACTTGCCGCTTAATCCCCAGCATCTACCCGGCCTGCCTGCGGATACGGCCTTCAATACCGCCATCAGCTTCGTCAGCAATACCAGCTGGCAGTCCTATGCTGGAGAAACATCACTGAGTTATCTGAGCCAGATGCTGGGTGTCTCGGTGCAGGGTTTTCTGTCTGCTGCTTGCGGGATTGGCGTCTTGATGGCCTTCATTCGCGCCCTGGCACGGCATCAATGCATGGAAGTCGGTAATTTCTGGGTCGATATCTGCCGTGCCACACTGTATATCCTGCTGCCATTGTCCATGCTGCTTTCCCTGCTGCTGGTATCGCAAGGCGTGTTGCAGAACCTGCATCCCTACCAGACCGTGCAAGGGTTTCCGACCAGTACTTATGCCGCAGCCAGTCGGGATACCCGTGGCAACCCGGTCCTGCCTGCGCAGGGGAGTGCGATCCTGCAGCCCAAGTCGACGGCCACGCAGCAGTTACCGATGGGGCCGGTCGCATCGGAAAAAGCCATCAATCTGCTCAGTGGCGATGGCGGCGGCTTTTTCAATGCCAATTCTGCGCATCCGTTTGAGAACCCCACCCCGCTGAGCAATTTCCTGCAAATGCTGGCCATGCTGCTGATTCCGGCCGGGCTGTGTTACAGCTATGGCGATCTGCTGGGCGACCGCAAACAAGGCTGGACCTTGTTTTCGGCCATGCTGCTGGTTTTCCTGTGTGCCAGTCTTGCCGTCATGCATGAAGAGCAGGGCGGCAATCCCTTGCTCACCCCGCTGGGGGTCAATCAGCAGCATGATGGCTGGCAGGCGGGGGGCAATATGGAAGGCAAGGAAGTGCGTTTCGGCATTGCCGGATCGGCCTTGTTTGCCACGGTCAGCACCAGCAGTGGCGATGGCACGGTCAATGCCATGCATGATTCCTTTACCCCGCTGGGTGGGGCGGTGTTGATGGGGCTGATGCAAACCGGTGAAGTGATTTTCGGCGGGCCGGGAACGGGCCTGCTCAGCTTGATCATGCATGCGCTGCTGGCCATTTTTGTCGCCGGCCTGATGATAGGACGGGCACCGGAATATCTGGGCAAGAAGATCGATGTTTACGAGGTCAAGCTACTGGCCATCATTATCCTGCTCACCCCATTGCTGGTACTGGGAGGCAGCGCACTATCCCTCATGCTGCCTGCCGGGCTGGCCGGCCTTGGTAACCCGGCGGCGCATGGCTTCAGCGAAGTTCTCTATGCCTTCAGCTCTGCGGCCAATAATAATGGCAGTGCTTTTGCCGGCCTGTCTGCCAATACGCCTTATTACAATACCGTTCTGGCCGGTGTGATGTGGTTTGGCCGTTTTGGGGTCTTGATTCCCATTCTGGCCATGGCCGGCTCGCTGGCCAACAAACAGGCCCGGCCAGCCGGGCCGGGCACACTGCCCTGTCATGGCGGACTGTTTCTGTTGCTATTGCTCGGTGCAGTGGTGTTGGTAGCTGCACTCAGCTACCTGCCAGCACTGGTGTTGGGGCCGGTCATTGAGGCCTTCCAGATGGTGTCCGGTTGACAGAGTTGGCAGGCAATCACGCTCAGAACAAGGGAGACAGGCCGCCATATAGCCCCAGCGCACAAGTGGCTACCGAGGCGGCAATCAGCAGCCACAGATAGACGCCGCGCAGACGTTGCGCTTCCGGCAGCGCCTTGGTGGCCAGTGCCACCAGAAAGCCGATGACCATGGGCAACATCAGGGCATTGACCACCTGGGTGCCCACATTGAGCCAGACCAGATCAGGCACCAGCCATACTGCA
>JAFANL010000206.1 GCA_019232735.1 Aquitalea sp.
GCTGGCTGCCGGGTGACGCGCATCGGCCGCATCGCAGAAGGCAGTGGTGCGCGCTTGCTGGATGAAACTGGCGCAATGATTACACTGAATAAGGCAGGTTATGACCACTTCGCATAAGCAGGCCCCGGCATTCCGTCCGGACTGGGCGTTCCTGCGCAGCCACCCGGCGCATTTGCTGGCTTTTGGTTTTGGCAGTGGTCTTGCCCGCAAGGCTCCCGGTACTTGGGGCACCTTGGTGGCCTATCCCATTTTCTTCTTGCTGCATGTGCTGGGCGTGGGCGCGCTGGCCATCAGCCTGTTGTGCCTGCCGCTGTTTGTACTGGGCGTATGGGTCTGTCAGTTGACCGGCGATGCCTTGGGCGTACACGACTATGGCGGCATCGTGTGGGACGAGGTGGTGGCCATGTTGCTGGTGCTGGCCTGGGCACCTGCCGGCTGGGCGGGCTGGCTGTTGGCATTTGTGTTGTTTCGCCTGTTCGATATCATCAAGCCCTGGCCGATTGGCTGGTTTGATCGGCGTGTGCATGGTGGCTTCGGGGTAATGCTGGATGACATCATCGCCGCCCTGTTTGCGCTGGCGGTGCAGGCTTTGCTGGCACCCTGGCTGCCGGGCTGATTCCGGGAGGAGAAAGCATGCGTTGGGATGGCAATCGCGAGAGCGATAATGTGGAAGACCGCCGCGATGAGGACGGTGGCGGCTCCTCTGGTGGCTTCAGTCTGGGCGGGGGGAGTATCGGGCTTGGCACCATCGCCATCGGGCTGGTGGCCTGGCTGGTGTTTGGCGCCAACCCCTTGCAGGTGATTTCCGCTCTGTCCGGCGGCAGTCATCAGCAGGTGCAGACCCAGCCACATCAGCCCAAGGTGCATTCGGCCGAAGAAGAGCGCGAAGCCAAGCTGGTCAGCGTGGTGCTGGCGGATACCGAAGATGTATGGGGGCAGATTTTCCAACAGCGTGGTAGCCACTACGAGCGGCCCAAGCTGGTCTTGTTCAGCAACAGTACTGCCACTGCCTGTGGTCAGGGTCAGTCGGCGATGGGGCCGTTCTATTGCCCGGCTGATCGCAAGGTGTATATCGACCTGGCTTTCTATCGCACGCTCAAGCAGCAGCTGGGCGCACCGGGCGAATTTGCCGAAGCCTATGTGATTGCCCATGAGGTGGGTCATCATGTGCAGAACCTGCTGGGCATCTCTGGCAAGGTGGATGCGCTGCGGCGCAATGCCTCCGAGCGCAAATCCAATGCCTTGTCGGTGCGGCTGGAGTTGCAGGCCGATTGCTTTGCCGGGGTGTGGGGCAATCATGCCGACAAGGCGCGGCATATTCTGGAGAACGGTGACCTGGAGTCAGCCTTGAACGCGGCTGCCAAAATCGGTGATGACACCTTGCAGCGTTCTGCCGGCCGGGCGGTAGTGCCGGACAGCTTCACTCACGGCAGCAGTGCGCAGCGGGTGCGCTGGTTCCGGCGCGGCTTTGATGGTGGTGATATTGCGCAGTGTGACACTTTCAATGCGCACCCCTTGTAGGGTGAAGGCGGGGTGGCTGATGTATGCATAGCGACTAATTGCATGGCCAACCAGTCTCCCGGCCCCAATTGGCGCGGCTTTGTGGTATTCTTGCGCCCCTCTTTGTTGTGACCCGTCACCCATCCGATGAAAGATCCCTGCGATCACTACACTTTTGACCTGATTGGCGGCGTGCAGAAAAAGCCTGGACGCAAGCCGCTGGGTGAGCGCGCCATGACGGTGGCCGAGCGCAAGCGTCGCAGTCGCGAACAGCGCCGCAACCGTCTGCAGGAGTTGTCGGTGACGGTGGAGTTGAGTCGCGATGCGCAGAAGTCGCTGGACAAGATGATCGAGTGGTGGGGGGTGAGCAAGAAAGAAGCCATCAACCGTGCCCTGCAGATTGCCTGTCAGTCGCAAACCGGTCGTACCGGCATGCTGTTTGGCCTGGAGCTGCCGCCGGGCGGTAAAAAAGCCCCGCGCAAGCGCCAGGGCTGATTTTCTTCCTCTTGTATTCAAGGGCTGCTCAATTCGGGCAGCCCTTTTGCATGTGACTAGCCGTAGCGCTTTTTCGCTTCAATGGCCAGGCCGCTACCGATGCTGCCAAACAGATTGCCTTCCACATGACGGGCCTTGGGTAGCTGGTTCTGCACGCACTGGCGCAAGGCCGGCACCCCGCTGGAGCCGCCGGTAAAGAACACGGTATCGATCTGCTCGGCGCTGATGCCGGCATCCTGCAGTAGGCTGTCGATGGTCTTGCCGATCTGTCCCAGCATGCCGGCTATGGTGTCGTTGAACTGTTCGCGCAGCAGTTCGGCGTACAGGCCATCTTCGATCAGCTCCAGTGGCAATTGATGACTATCCTGGCTGGACAGGGCAATCTTGGCTTCTTCCACCTGCATGGCCAGCCAGTGGCCGGCGCGTTCCTGAATCAGCTTGAACAGGCGATCGAAGGCGCGCGGGTCTTCCACGTCGCGGTGGATGTCCTGCAAATCCATCCACGCCTTGCGGGTGTAGGCGAAGTTGATGGTGTGCCAGGTGGCCAGATTGAAGTATTGCGCCGAAGGCATTTCGGCATTGTTGCGCAGCCGGCTCTTGAAGCCGAATAGTGGCATCACGCCGTGCAGGCTTAGCTGCTTGTCGAAGTCCGTGCCGCCAATGTGCACACCCCCGGTGGCCAGAATATCCTGGCGACGGTCATCCAGCAGGCGACGTTCCGGCGACAGGCGTACCAGCGAAAAGTCCGAGGTGCCGCCGCCAATATCGACAATCAGCACCAGTTCTTCGCGCTGGATGGAGGATTCATAGTCAAAGGCGGCTGCCAGCGGTTCAAACTGGAAGGAAATGTCCTTGAAGCCCACCTGGCGGGCAATCTGCGCCAGTGTTTCTTCGGCCAGGGCGTCGGCCTTGGGGTTGTCGTCGACAAAAAACACCGGACGGCCCAGTACCACCTGTTCGAATGGGCGGCCTGCCGCGCGGTCGGCGCGTTGTTTGACTTCCTGGATGAACAGGGTGAGCAGATGACGAAATGGCAGCGCACGGCCCTGTACTTCGGTCTGGCTGTCGATCAGGCTGCTGCCCAGCAGGCTCTTGAGCGAGCGCATCAGGCGGCCTTCATAGCCTTCGGTGTACTCCAGCAGTGCCTTGCGACCAAAGACCGAGTGGTCTTCCTCGTAGTTGAAGAACACCACCGAAGGCAGGGTGATCTTGCCATCTTCCAGCGGAATCAGGGTGTCTGCGCCGGGGCGTAGCCAGCCTACCGTGGAGTTGGAGGTGCCAAAGTCGATGCCACATGCCTGGGCGGCGCTGCTTGTGTTCATGATTCCATCCCGAAAAGCGAGGCGGGATGGTACGCGGAACAGGCGTTTTTGTGAAGGGGCAGTATGGCGTGGCGTGGATTTGTGTGCAGTTGGCGCTATTTGTGCTTGATTTTTCCGCCAAGTCGCTTGCCTCACCTTTCTTCGGGTTCGTCCTCTGGCCGTGC
>JAFANL010000090.1 GCA_019232735.1 Aquitalea sp.
ATGCCAGCCCCGCCCATCACACCATCCTGCAGCAGCAGAAGTTGTGCCAGCGCCGCCAGCCACAGGGCAGCGTAGAGCGGATGGCGGATACGCTGATACACACCGCCCTGCAACAGACGCGCTGGCGGCAGCAGAACATCATGCAGACTGCGCCAGAACAACCAGACCGCATAGGCCAGCAACAAACTGGCAGCGGGTGCCAGCAGCGGTGGCAGCTCCAGCGGCAGCCACCGAGGCCCAAGCCCCAAGGCGGCCAGCACTGGCAATCCACCCATGCACAGCAGCAGGGATGTGCGTGGCAGAAAGCGTCCGACCGGCAACACCTGCAGCTGCCGCAACAAAGTGCGATACACCAGCCAAACCATCAGCATCAATCCCGCCCCGGCCAGGTAAATGTAAGACCACAGCATGGCTTGTTCCATTGCAAATAATAATCATTATTATTTATATAAATAATGACGGCAAGCCAAACTTGCATTCGCCAGTGGAACGCCTCATCCAGGCAAGCCAGGCTGCATCACTCAGGCCCATCCTCCCGCCTGACAAACCGCCTTCCCACCATGGCATGTCATGCAAAAACGCGCCGCATGCCTTTTCCTTGTCCACCAAAGCCCATATGATCAAGCCATCCATCCCCACCCGGTGTCCGCATGACTGACAGCCTGCAACAGCAATGGTCCGCCCTGCTCTCCACTCAACGCTTCAAGGTGATACAGGGCGAAATCAAACCGACGCGCACACCAGCTACCGAAGAAGGCAGTGCCGGCCTGCGCAGCGATTTTCACATCGACCATGACCGCGTGGTGTTCTCCAGTGCCTTCCGCCGCCTGGGGCGCAAGACGCAGGTTCATCCGCTGGCCCAGAACGATCACACCCATAACCGCCTGACCCACAGCGTGGAGGTGGCCAGTGTTGGCCGCAGCCTGGGCAACCGCGTGGGCGTGATGATGCAGCATGCCGGCGTAATGCCGCACGGCTACAGCCCCTTCGACATTGGCGCAGTCGTGCAGGTGGCCTGCCTGGCACACGACATCGGCAATCCGCCGTTTGGCCATACCGGGGAAGATGCACTGCGCGACTGGTTCCGCGATGCGCGCAATGCCCACTATCTGACAACACTGGATGCCGCCCAGCAACGTGATGTGCAAACCTACGAAGGCAATGCCCATGGCCTGCGCATGTTGGCCACGCTGGAGATGTACAGCCACGAAGGCGGCATGCGCCTGACGGCTGCGGCATTGGGCGCGCTGATCAAATACCCGTGGACAGCGGACGCGCCCAAAGCTCTGGAGCGTGACAAGTTCAATATCTACCGTACCGAGCTGCCCTATTTCGAGCGCATCGCCAGCGAACTGCAACTGCCACGCAAGGGGCCGCTGGAATGGAGCCGCCACCCGCTGTCCTACCTGATGGAGGCGGCCGACGACATCTGCTATGCCATTCTTGATCTGGAAGACGCGGTGGAAATCGGCATTCTGGACGTGCGTGAATTCGAAGGCCTGTTCTCCCGCTTCACCGAATACGAAAAAGTGTGGAATCTGCATGACGTGAAGCAGAAGTGTGCCACGCTGCGTGGCATTGCCATCGGTCGCTGCGTGGCTGAAGTGGCGCAAAAATTCATGCTGCACCACAACGCCCTGCTGGCCGGCGAGTTTCCGGCCAAGGACCTGATCAACCTGACAGATGTCGAAGTGCAGGAAGCACTGATCCAGGCCAAAGAGCTGGCCAGCAACAAGGTCTACCGCCACCGTACCAAGCTGGTGACCGAGTTGGCTTCCTACCCCTGCATGGCCACCATCCTGGACGTACTGGTACCAGCCGTGCATGCCTACATCACCAAGGGGGCTGATCAGTTGTCACCGCGCCAGCACCTGGCCATGGGTTTGCTGGAGCAGCACGTCAATGCCGATGACAGCCTGTACCAGGCCTATATGAAGGTGCTGGATTTTGTCGGCGGCATGACCGACAACTACGCCGCCAACCTGGCGCGGGAAATCTCCGGCGTCGGCATCCTGTAACCACCCACTGCGATTCGGATCCTCTATGCCTGCCACCCGCTTCTGCCTGATCCGCCACGGCGAAACCGACTGGAACCGCGAGCACCGCCTGCAAGGCCATCTGGACATACCACTCAATCAGCGTGGCCTGCAGCAGGCGGAACAGCTGGCTGCCGCACTGGGCAGGCAGCAACTGCAGTTCTCCGTCCTGCATGTCAGCGAACTCACCCGCGCCCGCCAGACCGCCAGCGCCATCAGCCAGCAACTGGGATTAGCACTGCACACCCATGCCGAGCTGAAGGAACGTCACTATGGCGCCTTCCAGGGACGCACGTTTGACGAGGCGCGCACACACATTCCCCACGTTTACCGACTGCATCAGGAGCGCGACCTGCATTTTGACTTGCAAGGTGGCGAGAGCCTGATTGTCTTCCAGCAGCGCATCATGCACTGCATGCAACAACTGGCAGCACAGCATGCCGGCGAGCAGATCCTGGTGGTCAGTCATGGCGGGGTATTGGAGATGGTGCATCGCTGCGCCAGTGGGCAGGGACTGGCCGGACCGCGCGATTTTCCCATTCCCAATGCAGCACTGAACTGGATCACCCATGAGGATGGGTGCTGGCAGATTGAAAAATGGGCAGACCAATCCCATCTTGAGCACAGCCTGGACGAGTTATAAACAAGCACCGGCATGTCAGATCTGCTGGCCCCGCACGACCAACTGCCATCAACACCTGCCAAGGAATGACCATGAGCGACCCCAAATCCATCAGCGATGCCGAATGGCGTGCCCGACTCAGCCCGGAGCAATACCGCGTAGCCCGCCAGGCCGGCACCGAGCGCCCTTTTTCCGGCGAGCACTATCAGCGTAATGACCGCGGTGATTATCACTGCATCTGCTGCGGCAGCCTGCTCTTTCATTCCGACAGCAAATTCGACGCTGGCTGTGGCTGGCCCAGCTTCTGGGAAGAGGCTGCCGGCAATCGCATCACCCGCCTGCGCGATACCTCGCATGGCATGCTGCGGGTAGAGGTACGCTGCGCCAACTGCGATGCCCATCTGGGTCATGTATTCCCGGACGGACCGGAACCGACCGGCGAGCGTTATTGCATCAACTCCGTCTGCCTGCGCTTCGAACCTGCGCGCTGATCGCGACAGCCCACAGGGTTGCAGGACATCCGGTTGACCGTAAGGCTGGCACAACCGATACTGCCGCCCTAGCCCGCAAGGCCCTCACACGCATTCCAGTTGCCATTCATGCCATTCACTTCCATGGGCCTGCAACACGCCCTGAACCAAGCCGCCCTCAAGCAGGGTTACACCACCCCAACCCCCATTCAGGCCGCCGCCATCCCTGCCATTTTGCAGGGGCATGATGTTCTGGCTACCGCGCAGACCGGCTCCGGCAAGACCGCTGCCTTCTGCCTGCCACTGCTGCAGCAATGGTTGACACGTCGCCAGCAGGCCTCACGTCAGGTCCAGGCTCTCATTCTACTGCCCACGCGCGAACTGGCGATTCAGGTCGGAAACACCCTGCGCGAACTGGCTCAATGCTTGCCACAACGCGTGAAACTGGCTGTGGTCTATGGGGGCGTTGCCATCAATCCCCAAATGATGGCCTTGCGCGGCGGTGCCGACATCGTGGTAGCCACGCCCGGGCGGCTGCTGGACTTGATCGCGAGCAACGCGCTGAGTATTTCCACCGCCAACACCCTGGTACTCGATGAGGCCGACCGTCTGCTCGACCTTGGCTTTGCCGACGAACTTGGCCGACTGCTGGCTTTGCTCCCACCCCACCGGCAGAATCTGCTCTTTTCGGCCACTTTTCCGCCCAGCGTGCACACACTGGCAGAACAATTGCTGAAGCAGCCACTACGCATCGACATCGAGCAAGCCGCCACCACGGCACCTGACATCCACCAGCGTGCCATCGAAGTGGACGCCAGCCGGCGCACCATGCTGCTGCGTCATCTGCTGCAGACGCATGAATGGGCTCGGGTACTGGTGTTCGTGGCCAGCCGACAGGCTGCCGACCGCGTAGCCGGCAAGCTGCAAAGTGCCGGCATCCATGCCGCGGCTTTACACGGCGATTGCAGCCAGGGGCAGCGCGGCCAAGTGCTGGCCGATCTCAAGTCGGGACAGTTGCAGGTGCTGGTGGCCACCGACGTTGCGGCTCGCGGCATCGACATCCCTCTGCTGCCAGCGGTGATCAACTACGATCTGCCACGTTCGCCCGTGGACTACACCCACCGTATTGGCCGTACCGGCCGGGCCGGTGCTCGCGGCGAAGCCATCAGTTTCATCAGTGCCGACTGCGCCGCCCATTTCCGGCTGATCGAAAAACGCCAGCAGCTAAGGCTGCAGCGTGAACAGATTGCCGGTTTCGAGCCGACGACCACCGCAGACCCCGCCAGCGCCGACCATTCCGCAGAACAAGCCGGCAATGGCGGTATCAAGGGCAAACGCAAAAGCAAGAAAGACAAACTGCGCGAGGCCGCTGCTCAACAGCAGGCAGGCAAGCGCCAGGAAGAGTAGTGAGGCCGGGCTTCCCCAGCGCAACACGGTGAGGCGCTCGGTGATGACTCGGGCAGCGCAGCCACGGATCGCCTCTCCAACCGCAATATGAGCAGCGAGCGGCCGAGGCTGATTGGCATTTATCCCGCCAGCAGCGCCGGTGCATCCTTGAGCTGGCTGACATGCACCCGGTTGCGCCCACTGTGCTTGGCTTCATACAAAGCCAAGTCGGCGCGCTGGCATAGCTGATCGAAACTTTCCCCACCCTGCCAACAGGCTACGCCGATGCTGATGCTGTAGTGGCACTCGCCAGTGGTACAGCTCACCACCTGCTGCTGCGCACGTAGCCGCAAGCGCTCGGCTACCAGCTGTGCAGCGGGGAGGTTGGCCTCCGGCAATAGCACGGCGAACTCCTCTCCACCCAGCCTCCCCAGCGCATCCCGGCCGCGCAACTGTTCCCTGACCATGTCAGCAAACGCGCGCAGTACCTCGTCACCCGCCGCATGGCCATAGGTGTCATTGATGGCCTTGAAATGATCAAGATCGATCAGCAGCAATGTCAGTGGCCGGCGGGTGGCCGCCGCTTTCAGGATCAAGTGCTGTCCCGTGGCAAACAGATGCTTGCGTGACAGTGCGCCGGTCATGAAGTCGCGATTGGCCGCATCCTCGGCTTCGGTTTGCAAGGCCTCATGCAGCATCAGCACCGCCGCCATCGACAAGGACGGCATGATGGCGGCGCCGATACACAACAGCAGGATATTCCAGCCACTCGCCAGCATGACATCGGTGGGAACCGGTTGCAGCGTGGCAAAGTAAATGCTGCGCACCACTTGCGCCACGGCAAACAGGCAGGACAAACCGGTCAGCAAACGGTAATGCACGCTATGGCGCCGGCCATGATAATGCTGCAACATCAACCAGGCCGTTGCCGTACAGACCACCGCCCCATAGACCGAAATGGCCATCACCCGCAGTGGCAGGTCGTTCTCCACATAACGCCAGTAGGCCACTGCCACCATTTGCAACACGACACCGACCGACAACCACGGCCAGTGCGGTTTTCGGCCGAGAAAACAGGCGCAGCCGGCATAGTACAGGGCCGCCGACAGGGCCAGCAGGCCGTTGGCCAGAACAATGGAGAGACAGTCGGGGATGACACCGCGCAAGCCCAGCAAGGGCAGGTAGATCACAACCGCCAGATTGGCCAGCAACCATTGCTGCACGCCAGGCAAGCCGCTACGCCGCAAGGACGCCAGTGCCATGCACAGGGCCAGGCTGAGCAATTCGGTGGTCAGAAAGATTGGTGCCAGCACCAATACGGGGTCGATAGTCATCATGTCCGTGCCTGCCCCGCAGCTTCGCTGCCAGTCAGCAAGCACTGTAAAATTAAACAATCCAGCTTTATATCAAAAATGGCGCCCGCCATCAGCATCTAAAACAAAGATTCACATTCCGCGCCAGTCGCGGCACAATGCTGGTATTGTTACCCGCAATCCCGCCGATGTCCGCTACCGGTCACCAAGCTGCCCCGCCTCTGCGCTGCCAGGGCTGCCGTCACTACTACATCAGTCATGACCCACGCTTTCCCTATGCTTGTCATGCCTTGAAGATCAAAAGCAAGCGCCAGCCCTGCCAGGATGTGCTGGAGGCGTCCGGTCAGCCCTGCCTGTACCGACAGGGCAAATCTGCTGCAGCGACTTGAAAGCTGGGGACCGTGCCACCATGTGGGGACATCGGGACTGTTTTCTACTTTTCCCAGGCTGGCATGCACATTACCATTCAGGAAACAGACACCGGAAATCGGCACCCTATCCGTGCCGCACAACAATCCAGATAGCCACACACATGACGGATTTCCTGCAGTCGAAATGCGAGCAGCACCGCAATCCCGTATCTGCAGCCATCCCTCACCCAGAACAAGCCAGCCATCGAGATAAGGCCTGACCCACCATGAGCAAACCGGACCACAACGCCATCACGACGGAAAGCGTTTCTTCACGCATACGCTATCGCCTGCAAAATGCAGGCGTGCGCTTCCACGCCAATGACAATATCGCCGCCTTCATTCAGGACGATGAACTGGACCTGCTGCAGCAGGAAGTGGCCGAAAAGATGCAGGGCGTACTGGAAAGCCTGGTGATTGATACCGTCAACGATCACAACACCCAGGATACCGCCCGCCGCGTTGCCAAGATGTTTGTGCGCGAAGTATTCCGTGGCCGCTACGTGACCAGCCCGCCCAATACCGAATTTCCCAATATCGAGCAACTGAACGAGCTGATGATTGTCGGCCCGATCACGGTACGCAGTGCCTGCTCGCACCACCTGTGTCCCATCATGGGCCGGGTCTGGGTGGGGATCATGCCGAACGAGCACTCCAACCTCATCGGCCTGTCCAAATACGCCAGACTGATAGACTGGGTCATGACCCGCCCGCAAATCCAGGAAGAAGCGGTCATGCAGATTGCCGATCTGCTGATGGACAAGCTGCAACCCGACGGACTGGCCATCGTCATGGAAGCAGACCATTTCTGCATGCACTGGCGTGGTGTGAAAGACACGGGCTCCAAGATGACCAATAGCGTGATGCGCGGTTCATTCCTGCGCGACGCCAATCTGCGCCGGGAATTCCTGTCGCTGCTGCACAAAGGAAACTGAACATGCTCGTTCGACTGATTTATGCCAGCCGCAGCAATACCCCGATCAACAATGAGCTGATCCGGCAGATTCTTGATGCCGCGCATCTGCACAATTCGCAACAAGGCATTACCGGCGTACTGTGCTACAGCGACGATGTATTCGTACAGGCACTGGAGGGTGGGCGCGCCGAAGTCAATGCCCTGTACCAGAACATCTGCCGCGACAGCCGCCACCGTGAAATCACGCTGCTGTCCTATCAGGAAATCGACCAGCGCGAATTTGCCAGCTGGTCGATGGCACAGGCACCCATCGACAAGAAAAATGCCGCGCTATTGCTGCGGCATTCTTCCAGTCCGGTACTGGACCCCTTCCGCCTCAGCGGCAGTACCACATCCCGGCTACTCAGCGAACTGGGCAACTCCGGCGGCCTGCGTTCACGCAACTGAGGCCAGTGGCAGGGTGATGCTGACCTGCAGGCCACCTTGTGGCCGATTGACTGCCTGAATCTGGCCATGATGCGCCTCGACAATTCGTCGGGCCATGGCCAGTCCCAGACCATAACCGCAGGGCTGATCATTCTGCTCACTGCGGTAAAACGGTTCGAAAATTGTCTCCAGCTCATGCTCGGCCACGCCCGGGCCACAGTCGCTGACCACAATGCTCACTGCAGCGCCCGTCTTCAGCACCGACAAAGACACCGCACTACCCGGCGCCGTGTGGTATATCGCATTGCGGATCACATTCTCCAGTACCCGCGCCAACAGCTCAGGCTGCGCCATCACTTCTGCCGCATCCTGCTGTAATAGCTCCACCTGACAGCCATTGGCACGCGCTTCAAATTCGGCATCCGCAATGATTTCATCCAGCAGATCGGCAATCTCCAGGCGATCGGTAGGCTGTTCGGTGGTCTCGGCATCCAACCGTGCCACGGCAAGGATCTCGCCCACCAGGGCATCCATACGGCCGGATTCGCGCTCGATGCGATCCAGCCACTCCGACATCCGTTCCGGCTGCTGCCGTGCCAGATCCAGCGCCGCATTCAGCCGCGCCAGTGGTGAACGCAACTCATGCGAAACATCATGAAACAGCCGCCGTTGACCACCGATCAACTGCTTCAGCCGCTGGGCCAGCCCGTCAAAATCCCGCCCCAGATCTGCCAGCTCATCGCGCCGCCGCCCCAGCCGGTTGCCCAGGTGCACATCCATATTGCCCCTGGCAACTGATTGAAACGCATCGTGCATCAGATGAATGGGCTTGGACAGATAGCGTGCCAGAATGGCGCCAAACAGCAAGCTGGCCAGCAAGGCTGCCACGATGGGGGCTACGGGAACCGGCCCGACATCACCAGGGCCATGCCCAGGGCCCGGCCCAGGACCACCCAGCGGAGGCCCGGGAGGCAGTAAGAGTAACTGGTAGGAGGTGCCATCCGGCAGATGAACAATCCGGAAGGGGCGTGGCACCCCGGAATCGTCTGGCAGCTTGCGCCCCAGGATATCCACACCGTGGGAATCCAGCGCATAGAGCAGACTACGCGGCCGCTCCTCCATATCACGCATATGGATGCGCAAATCCCCAGGGCCCTCGCGCCGCAAGATGGCAGCAGCCATATCCAGTACTGCGCTATCCATGGGATGGCGCTGCTCCTTGGTGGCCGCATTTTCCGTATGGTGTTTGAACCAGAAATACCCACCCACTCCCAGCACGGTACAGATCTGGGCCAACCACAGGATGAGAAACAGCTTCCAGAACAAACGTCCCATGATCAGGCCTTGATAAACTGATAACCGCGTCGCACCACGGTCTGGATGCAGCTACGGTCAGGTGCCACACGGGACAGCTTCTGACGAATACTGCTGATGTGAACATCCACGCTGCGATCGAAACGTGCCAGCGGCCGCCCCAAGGCCTGCCGCGACAGCATGTCCTTGCCCACAGGCTGGCCTGCATGGCGCACCAGCAACTCCAGCAGACTGTATTCGGTACTGGTCAGCTCCAGCGGGCTATCACCCCACTGCGCCCGGCGCTCTCCCGGCCACATCATCAACAGCCCTTCGCGCAGGATGTCGGTTTCGTACGATGACGGCGGCTGGTTTCCGGTGCGACGCAGGATGGCGCGGATACGAGCCAGCAACTCGCGCGGCGTGCATGGTTTGGGGACATAATCATCAGCGCCCAGTTCCAGACCCAGCACCCGATCGGTATCATCACCTCTGGCGGTCAGCATCAGCACCGGCAACATGCTGTGCTCCCGGACCCGCCGCAGCACCTCGACACCACTCATGCCAGGCATCATCACGTCCAGCACCATCAGGTCAAACTGGCCGGATAGCGCCTGCACTACCGCACTGGCACCTTCGCTGACCTTGGCCACCTGGCAGGATTCCCGCTCCAGATAACTCCCCAGCATGTCGGACAACTCGATATCATCATCAACCAGCAGTATTCGCATTTTCCATCCTGATTATTCTACCTAGCCTCCCTCTCTTGGAGGCTGCCGCCTGCAATGATCCACAGCAATGCCGCCGACTGGTGAAGTTTTACCCGCCTTTACATTCATTTATCCGGATTTACTGCGACTTAACCTCGCCTAACAGCAAGGCCAGGCATGATATCGTTAGCCGATCCTGCCCACGCCCTGAAAAAATCAAGCATCGCCTGGCGGCAATTTTTTCCTCCACGTGCGCAAACCCACGCCAAACCATCTGATCAGCAGCGGCAAACCTGCCGTATGTCTTCATTCCTGGCGGCAATTCTTGCCAGCCACGGCATGGTTACCATAGTGCGACGACCATTACGGTAGCAGAAGCAAGGCAATACACTGAATTTACTCACACTTCTTAACGTTTGCTTACCAAAATTTACCTTTTTGAACAGTCTGGCTGGCCTGGAATTTGCCTATAACCGAGCCACACATACCGCTTCCGTACATCAGGATGCGGATTCAGTGCATCCGTTACGGTCAGGCAAAGGAGCTTCATCATGAGCATCTCGGGCATCAGCAGCACCTCATCCATCTATAGCAGCTGGCTAAATGGCACCCAGTCCTCCAGCAGTACTTCCGGCACCGGGGAAACCCATCATCACGGCAAGGGCCGTGGCAACGATGCCTTCATGCAAAGCGTGGAGCAAGCACTCAGCCAGATGGGTATTTCCCTGCAACCGCCCAGCAACACAGCGAGCAGCTCATCCAGCAGCTCTGGCAATCTGGCCAGCTCACAACTGCCGCCCCCACCTGGCGACAACGATGGCGACGATGGCAGCACCAGCTCGGTTTCCGGTTCGCAAAACCCGATGCAGGCGATGCACACCTTCATGCACGACCTGTTCAAGACATTGAAATCAGCCAATGGCAGCGACAGCAGCGCTGACAGCAGCACATCCAGCACCAGCGCTTACGGCAATGCAGAAAGCCAATTGCAAAGCCTGATCCAGCAACTATCCAGCTCATCCTCAAGCAGCTCGAGCAGCAGCTCTTCCAGCGCGCTGAATACCCTGCAGAGCGATTTCAGCAATCTGGTCAGCAGCATCCAGCAAGCCAATGGCAGTAACAGCGCATCGTCCTCGGGCAGCTCCAGCACCGGCTCGGACACCAGCGGAAACTCGGCTAACCTGCAGTCATTCCTGTCGGCCTTGCTACAAAATCTGCAAAACAGCCAGAGCAACAGCTATACCTCTTCGATTGGCAGCCTGATCAGCACCCAGGGCTGAGTACTGTAAGTGAAGATGGGTGGCGGGCCGTATGGCCCGCCACCCATCTGATTGCACACTATCTTGCTGCCAAACGCCTGCAAGGCGGATCAGGGCAAAAATTCCTGCATGGCAAATTTACGCACCAAGGTCTGATAGGCTGCGCTCTTGCGATAAACCTGCATGCCATGCACGTATTGGGCAATACGCTGGTCCGACATCGCCTTGCGCGAAAATCCCAGATAAAAATCACCAATCAACCAGCGGGGCTGACGCAAGGCCACGATCTGGGATTGCAACTCGGGCATG
>JAFANL010000214.1 GCA_019232735.1 Aquitalea sp.
GGACTGCGCCTCCTCCGAGTTCTACAAGGATGGCAAGTACCACCTGACCGCCGAAGGCCTGCAACTGTCTTCCGAGCAGTTTGCCGACTACCTGGAAACCCTGGTCAACAACTACCCGATCATCTCCATCGAAGATGGCATGAGCGAACACGACTGGGAAGGCTGGAAGATCCTGACCGACCGTCTGGGCAAGCGCATCCAGCTGGTGGGCGACGACGTGTTCGTCACCAACCCGAAAATCCTGGCCAAGGGCATCGAAGCCGGCATCTGCAACTCGCTGCTGGTGAAGGTAAACCAGATCGGCACCCTGTCGGAAACCCTGAAAGCAGTTGACCTGGCCAAGCGCTCCAGCTATACCAGCGTCATGAGCCATCGTTCCGGTGAAACCGAAGACAGCACCATTGCCGATCTGGCCGTTGCCACCAACTGCATGCAGATCAAGACCGGTTCGCTGTCGCGCTCCGACCGCATGGCCAAGTACAACCAACTGCTGCGTATCGAAGAAGAGCTGGGTGATGCGGCCTACTACCCGGGCCGTGCTGCCTTTTACCACCTGAAGTAAGCTGAATCATGCGCTGGCTGACCCTGACTCTGGTAACCCTGCTGATCGCCTTGCAATGGCCCTTGTGGTTTGGCAAGGGGAGCTGGCTCAGGGTCTGGCAGCTGGACAAGCAACTGCAGGAACAGCGGGCGGTCACGCAGAAGCTGATTGCCCGCAATGCCGCACTGGATGCCGAAGTACGTGATCTGAAGCAAGGAACTGACGCGATAGAAGAGAGAGCGCGGAACGAACTTGGTATGATCCGCAATGGTGAAGTATTTTTTCAATTACTGGACCCGGCGGCAGCGACGAAACATTGACTAAGCCCATCCAGGCCTTCACCCCCTAAATAAAAAATAATCATGGCTGGCTATAAAACTTCCAGGGTTTGGTCAATGACAACACAGAATCCGATTGAGGTAGCGCGCGAAACGCTCAAACAGCTGAGTCTGCGCAAACTGTTGCCAACACCGGAAAATTTCGAGCGCGTCTATCACGAGCTCACACAAACACCCATTGAGCGCGACAACAAGCTGGGCACCCAGCTGCTTCGAGCCCTGGAAACCATCCCGGCAGATACCCCGCAAAGCAAGGCCCTGCTGCTCCGCATCAAGCAAGCCACCGATGACTCGCGCTGGGAACAACTCCCCCAGCTGGCCATCGATTTCCTCCGCTTGGCCCTGACCGAAAGCAATCTGACCCAAACCTGGGGCAGCCTGATCCTGAACCTGATCCGCAGTTGGGATTTACGCCTGCCCGACCTGCCGCAACATCACAAACAAGCAGCACTGGAACGGGTACTGGTCAATTACGGCAACCAGCCAACAGAATTGAATACCAAGCTGGCCGCACTGGTAAAAAACTGGAGCGCACCGGCCAGCCAACGCGAAGCCATCGACCTGGTCGATGAGGCCTCCGCCTCCAGCACGGACGATGTTGCCATCAGCAATGTGCTGGCCCAACAGGACAGCAACAGCTGGCCGCTGTGGCAGCGTACACTGGCCTTCGCCCTCAAGCACGGCCTGGAACCCCGGCTGATCAGCATGCCGGACATGGTGGAATCGCTGGAAAGCCTGATCCGCGAACTGGATCAGGTCGGCGACGATGCCAGCCTCAATGTCTACATGCCCAAGCTGCGCAACTTCATGATCAAGCTGGAGCTGCAAACCCAGCAGGAAGGCCGCCTGGTATCCGGCCTGACCAATCTGCTGCGCTTGCTGCTGGACAATGTCGCCGAGATCAACCGCTCGGATGATTATCTGGTCGGCCAGGTTCATTCGTTGCAGGAAGTGCTGTCCCATCAGCCACTGTCGATGCAGCAGGTTTACCAGCTGGAAACCAGCCTGAAGGAAGTCATCCGCAAGCAAGGCATGCTCAAGAGCACGCTGGATGAAGCCACCAGCTCCTTGCGCACCCTGCTCGACCGCTTCATCTCGCGCCTGGCGCAGATGACGGACAGCACCGACGACTTCCACAACAAGATCAGCAAGCACAGCGAAAAACTGAAAACCACCAGCAACGTCGAAGAACTCAGCGGCGTCATCGGCGCCCTGATGGAAGACACCTCGCTGATGCAGGTCGACCTCACCCGCTCCCGCGACGAACTACTGGCTGCGCGCGAACAGGTCGAGGCCGCGGAACAACGTATCAACGAACTGGAAACCGCACTGGAAGCGGCCAGCGCCAAGGTCAAGGAAGACCAGCTGACCGGTGCCTACAATCGCCGTGGCCTGGCCGAGCACTTCCAGCGGGAAATCAGCCGTGCCGAACGCACCAGCAGCGACCTGAGCGTGGCCCTCATCGATGTCGACAACTTCAAGCAGCTCAATGACCGTTATGGCCACCTGACCGGCGATGATGCATTGAAATACTTGGTGGATGTCATCAAGCACAATCTGCGCCCTGCCGATATTGTGGCCCGCTTTGGTGGCGAAGAATTTGTCCTGCTGATGCCGGACACCCCGGTAGACGAAGCCATTGATACCGTGCAGCGCCTGCAGCGCGAACTGACCCGCACCTTCTTCATGGCCAATAACGACAGGCTGGTGATCACCTTCAGTGCCGGCGTGGCCAGATGGCATCTGGGTGAACAGGATATCGAAGTCATCGAACGCGCCGACCAGGCCATGTACCAGGCCAAGATCAGTGGCAAGAACCGGGTGGTTTCGGCCGAGCCGGATCGCATGATCTGACACCATTGGCGACACACAAAACAAAACCGGGGAGATCCCCGGTTTTTTCATGCGTCCTCACCACCCTTTTTCATGCCCTTGCCCGCCTCGGCCCGCTGCCGCCGCACCGCCTTGGGATCCGCCTGCAGGGGGCGGTAGATTTCCACCCGGTCCCCCGCCCGCAGCACGGTGTCCGGCTTGACTGCCTTGCTGAAAATACCCAGTTTCAGCTCTGCATTATCCAGCATGGAAAACTGCGCCAGAATGCCGGACAGCAACACCGCCTGCTGCGCCGTCGTCCCCGCCGCCACTTCCAGCGCCATGATGCGCTGGCGCTGTGGCAAGGCGCAGGCAACTTCAATCCGGATAAGCTCAGTCATCGCCATACACCTTGTCCGCGTGTTTGATGAAGGCATCCACCAGGGTGCCGGAAATATGGCCAAACACCGGGCCGATCACTTTTTCCAGAATCTTGCTGGAAAACTCGTAACGCAGGCTGAATTCCACCTTGCAGCCAAAATCACCCAGCGGGGTAAATTGCCACAAGCCCTGCAAATGCTGGAAAGGCCCTTCAACCAGCTCCATCAGGATGCTCTCGCCTGCGTGCAGGGTGTTGCGGGTGGTAAAGTGCTGACGAATCTTCAGGTAATCAATGTGCAGGCTGGCCACCTGCTGATCGCCCTCGCGCGAGTGCTCTTCCGCCTTGGCACACCAGGGCAGGAAACGCGGGTAATTTTCCACCTTGTCTACCAGCGCAAACATCTGGGCCGGCGTATGGGCAACCAGGACTTTCTTTTCGACAACCTGCATGGGAAACCGGGCACGAGGCAAAATGACTGAAGCTGGGCAGTTTACCAAAAGCCTGCCCGGCTGTCCGCGCCAAGCCAGGGCATGGTTTCAAGCTGCTGATTTTCAGGAATTTTGGCCTGGGCGCAGCTTCTGGTAGAATAGCCGATTCCCTTTCAACGCCACGGAAATCTCAGCCGCATGAGCATCATCCAGAACCGCAAAGCCTTCCATGACTACTTCATCGAGGAAGAACTCGAGGCCGGGCTTGTGCTGGAAGGTTGGGAAGTGAAATCCATCCGCGCCGGTCGCGTCCAGCTCAAGGAAAGCTATATTGACTGGAAAAACGGTGCCTTCTGGCTGATCGGCTGCCACATCACCGCCCTGCAGTCCGCCTCCACCCACGTCAAGCCAGACCCGGTACGTCCGCGCAAATTGCTGCTGTCGCAAGCGGAAATCAACCGTTTCATCGGCAAGGTGGAACGTGCCGGCTACACCATGATGGCGCTGGACTTGCACTACAGCAAAGGCCGCGTCAAGGCCAATGTTGGCTTGGCCAAGGGCAAGAAACTGCACGACAAACGCGATAGCGAAAAAGACCGCGAATGGCAGCGCGAAAAACAGCGCTTCATGAAAAACCAGCGAGGTGGTGAATGAAAAAGAGTGCCGCCCTGCCCATCACACTGATCTGTCTGGGTTCGGTATGGTTTCTCAAGAGCACGGCCCTGCTGCCCAATACCTCGACCTTGCTGGCCTTGCTGCTGGCAGCAGCAGGATGTCTATTATTGATTATCGATGGCTTCAACAAATCCACGCTGGTCAGCTGCCCACTGCTGATCTATGCCGGTGCAGCCATCTATCTGCGCGACAATAGTGGCCTGCAACTCAGCCACTTGTTGTCGCTTGGCATGGTGCTGGCAGGCTTGTTGATGCTGCTGGCGCGTAGCAAACGTATACCGGAGCGCAGCCTGGGCTGGCGCTCCATGCTGGAAGACCAGGACAAGTCCTGACACAGCAAACCATTTACCCATTGAACGACAGGCCCACGGGCCAACGGAACCTTTCAAGGACAGGCATGGACAAGATCCTCATTCTCGACTTCGGCTCTCAAGTTACCCAGTTGATTGCCCGCCGCGTACGCGAAGCTCACGTCTACTGTGAGCTTCATTCGTTTGACATGCCGATTGAAGAAATCCGTGCATTCGGCCCCAAGGCCATCATTCTGTCCGGCGGTCCCAACTCGGTATACGAATCGGACTACCAGGCCGATCCGGCCCTGTTCGAACTGGGCATCCCGGTGCTGGGCATCTGCTACGGCATGCAGTTCATGGCGCAAAGCCTGGGCGGCAAGGTGGAAGCCGGAGACAAGCGTGAATTCGGCTACGCCCAGATTCAGGCCCGTCATCACTCCAAGCTGCTGGAAGGCCTGCAAGACCATATCGACGATGCCGGCAATGGCTTCCTTGATGTCTGGATGAGCCACGGTGACAAGGTGACCGCGCTGCCGGCCGGCTTCCACGTCATCGCCGAAACCCCGTCCTGCCCCATCGCCGCCATGGCCGATGAAGACCGCGGCTACTACGGCGTGCAGTTCCACCCGGAAGTGACCCATACCAAGCGCGGCACCGAAATGATCCATCGTTTCGTGCTGCACGTGGCTGCTTGCAAGCCTAGCTGGACCATGCCCAACTACATCGACGAAGCGGTAAAGAAAATCCGTGAACAAGTCGGTGATGAGGAAGTCATCCTCGGCCTGTCCGGCGGCGTGGACAGCTCGGTCGCTGCTGCACTGATTCACCGCGCCATCGGCCCGCAACTCACCTGCGTCTTCGTTGACCACGGCCTGTTGCGCCTGAACGAAGGCAAGATGGTGATGGAAATGTTTGCGCAGAACCTGGGCGTAAAGGTGATCCACGTGGACGCCACCGAACAGTTCATGGGCAAGCTGGCCGGCGAAACCGACCCGGAGAAGAAGCGCAAGATCATCGGCGGCGAATTCGTCGAAGTGTTCCAGGCCGAATCCAACAAGCTGACCAATGCCAAGTGGCTGGCCCAGGGCACCATCTACCCGGACGTGATCGAATCGGCTGGTGCCAAGACCAAGAAGGCCCACACCATCAAGAGCCACCACAATGTGGGCGGCCTGCCGGAAGACATGAACCTCAAGCTGCTGGAACCGCTGCGCGAGCTGTTCAAGGACGAAGTACGCCAGCTGGGCGTGGCCCTCGGCCTGCCGCACGACATGGTATACCGCCACCCCTTCCCGGGCCCGGGCCTGGGTGTGCGCATCCTGGGTGAAGTGAAAATGGAATACGCCGACCTGCTGCGCCAGGCCGATGCCATCTTCATCGAAGAACTGCGCAACACCGTGGACGAAAAAACCGGCAAGAACTGGTACGACCTCACCAGCCAGGCCTTTGCCGTATTCCTGCCGGTAAAATCGGTTGGCGTGATGGGCGATGGCCGCACCTACGACTACGTGGTCGCCCTGCGCGCCGTGGTCACCAGCGACTTCATGACCGCCCACTGGGCCGAACTGCCCTACTCCCTCCTGGGCCGCGCCTCCAACCGCATCATCAACGAAGTGCGCGGCATCAACCGCGTGGTTTACGATGTAAGCGGCAAACCGCCGGCAACGATTGAGTGGGA
>JAFANL010000295.1 GCA_019232735.1 Aquitalea sp.
GCGTTGTTTAATTTTGGAGATACGGATGCACTGGAAAACCACCACCATCATTGTCGCCCTGTTGTCTGCCCCTGTGATGGCCCGGCCCAATCTGATCGGCACTGACTGGCAGCTGGAGTCACCCAAAGTAGCCGAACCGTTGCCCACCCTGTCGTTTCAGGCCAAGGGCATCAGCGGTTTTGCCGGCTGTAACCGTTTTACGGGTCACCGCAATGCCGAAGGCCAGTGGGTATTGGCCACCACCCGCATGATGTGCGCGCCAGCCATGATGCAGACCGAGCAAGCTTATATCGGTTTTCTGTCGCAGCCTTTCCACATCAAGACCGATGGCAAGGCACAGCAACTGGTGCTGAGCGGTAGCGCAGGCGAATACCGTTTTGTGCGCAAACCGGAACAGGCGGCAGGCCACAACGCTGCCGCCACGGCCCCGGTGCAGCGGCCGCAGTATCTGTATGTCAGCAGCGTGCGCAAGAACTGCAGTGCCGGTGCCGGCCAGATGCAGTGCCTGCAAGTGCGTAGCCGTGAGGACCAGCCCTGGCAGCTGTTCTATGGCGAAATCGAAGGCTTTACCCCGCAAGCAGGCAACAGCTATTACCTGAAGTTGCGCTATGAAGAAGTAAACCAGCCGCCCGCGGATGCCTCCTCGGTACGTACCATTCTGGAGCGCGTCGTGTTCAGCGAAACCATCAGCCGCAAGGTGCAATGACAGCAGGAGCAAACACATGAAACAGTTCTGGTTGCCGGTATTGATCGTGGCCGGGATGGCGGGCTGTGCAGCTACGCCACCGGCCAAGCCACAGGATCCGCAGCAAGGCTGGCAGGCGCCACGTGATCTGGGCAGTCTGGATGGCAAGTGGCAGCAGGTGGATGCCGGGCGGGATCAGCCATACCGGCTGGAGTTTCAGTCTGGCAGGGTACATGCCTCGGCGGGTTGTAACGGGCTGGGCGGTGCAGTCAGCCTGGACCACGGCCAGTTGAAGATGGGCAGCCTGATGTCCACCATGATGGCCTGCCCGCCGCCGCTGGACGAGCGTGAGCGTGGCCTTAGCCAGATCTTGTCGGGGAATCCTCAGCTGACCTTGCGTGGCGACCACCTGCAATTGCAGTGGGGCACATCCCGGCTGGAGTTCCAGCGCGAGCCCGTCAGGGCTGGCGGTTAAAATGAAAAAAGCCCGCGTATGCGGGCTTTTGCTTGCTGTGGGGGCGCTCAGTCGCCCTTGGCCAGGGCCAGTTCCAGGCTGCGGTGGTAATGCTGCGCAGCCTGTTCTTCCTTGCCAGTGGCTTCGAACAAGCGGGCCAGCTCGGCATTGGCGCACAAGGTGGGCTGGATGGAGTTGCTGGCTTCCAGATAGCTCTGTGCCTTGCCCCACAGCTGCTGGTTCATGGCCAGACGGCCCAGTGCCAGCAGCAGCATGTGGTCGCGCGGACGGCTCTTCAGCCAGCCTTCGGCACTGCGCATCAATTCCAGTCGCTTTTCTGCCGACAGGCGTTCGGCCAGTTGGCCCAGCTCGCGTGCCAGCTCCGGCGTGGCCTGGTCTTCGTCGGCCAGTGCTTCGCTCAGCAGGGTGGCGGCGTAGTCGAAGTCTTCCAGGACAATCAGGCGGCTGACAATCTCGCTGACCAGAATGGGATTGCGGCGTTCTGTATCCGGAATGCGGCGTAGCCAGTCGCGTACTTCACGGCTGCCGACAAAGCCGCTCAGCTGCTGGCTGTAGGCGGCCAGACGGTAGCGGCGTGCCTGTTCGGCTTCCAGCGCCTCGGCCTTGAGCAGTTTTTCGGTCAGCGCCAGCACGGCTTCCGGCTGACGCTGCAGCAGGCGGACTTTCAATTCCAGGCGCAGGGCATTGGTCAGATTGGGCGACAGTTCGCGTGCGCGCTCGATGGCCGACAACGCACCCAGTGCATCCTTGGCTTCCAGTTTGAGCTCGGCATCCAGCATGTGGCGGGCCAGTTGCAGGCGTGCCGGTAGTGCATCCAGCTGTTGCAGATAGCTGTCGCGCTTGTCCAGATCGCCAGTGGCACCTGCCGAGCGGGCGGCCAGCAGCAGTGCCAGGGCACGGTTTTCCGGTGCGTATTCGTCTTCCATGGCCTTGAGCGCTTCACGCTCTGCTTTCTGGAAGCGACCCTCGAAGAAGGCGATACCGGATTCACGCAGGGCGTGGCGTGCGGCCTTCAGCTTCTTCTGACGCTGGAAGCGCTGTACTTCGGCCGGCAGGCCGGCGGTGATGCTGATGATGCGCATCACCACATAAGCCAGCACGATCAGGGCGACAATGCCCAGCAGCAGCAGGTTGAACGACACTTCCATGCGCCACGGCGGCAGGAACAGGATGGCGTAGCCGGTATTCAGGGTGGAGGCCAGCCCCACCAGTACGGCCAGGGCAAACAGCCCGGTAATCCAGATGACGAATTTCACCGCTCAGTCTCCCTTGTTGCCTTGGGCATCGCGTACCGCCTTCAGACTGGCATTGAGATCCGGCAGGGCGACGGACAGTGGCGCGCCCTTAAGTTCCAGCAGGGTGGCCAGCCACTGGCGGGTGGCCGGGGCATCGTTGTCGAAGTAGCGCAGCACATAGGACTGGGCGGCGCTGACATCGGCATCGAAGGTGGTGCCATCACGCTGGATCAGGGCCAGACGTGCATCCAGCAGCCGCATTTTCAGGTTCTCGCGCAGGAAGAAGGACTGCTCGGGCGACAGCAGCAGCGCCTCAGGCTTGTCCATGCGGCGGATATGGACCAATTCGCCCAGGCTCTGGCTGATATCGGCCACCAGACGTTCCCAGAAGGGCGCATTGGCGGCTACCGGCTTGGCGGCACGCTTGTCCTGCAAGTGGTGGGCATCCACCACCAGCGGCAGGTTGTCACCGGACAGCATCAGGCGGTCGATCTTCACCGTCAGGCCCACGGTGTCCAGATAGGGCAGGGCCTTGAGTTTTTCCAGATCGGTGGCCACGGCCTTTTTCACCGTGATCAGCTGTGGCTGGTCGAACTTGGCCAGGCGGGCATCCACCATTTGCAGGGCGGAAATGGCGGCCGGTACATTCCCGGCCAGCTGCAACTGCTGGCTGGCGATGGCCAGGGTGTGCTCCACCTCGGACAGCAGCCAGTCGGAGCGGGTCTTGGTCAGCTCCTGGTACATGCCGTTCAGCGTGGCGTATTGGCCGGCGGATTCATTGACGCGGCCTTCCAGCACCGCCAGCTTGGCATCGGTGGCGCGGGCGGCGCTCAGGGCCTGCGCGGTCATGCCGCGCAATTCCTTGGAGGCGCCATTGCCTTCGGCCAGGCGACCGGCCAGTTCCTGGCGGGCAGCGGTCAGTTCCTGCTGGGTGCTGTACAGCTGCCAGCCGGACAGGCCAAGGGCGGCCAGCGCCACCAGCAGGGCCAGGTTCAGCTGTTTTTTGCGGGCAGGACGGGGGGTGTCGACAGTCTGGGTTTCGCTCATGGGTGACGGCAGAACCATTCTCTGAGGCCGGCGACGAGCGCTTCGTCATCGGCCCGGGTTGTCACGATGCGTGTCGCGCCCAGTGCCTGCAATCGTTCGGCAATGCGCGGGTGCGGCACACAATACAAAAGGCATTGTAACGTCCCCGCTCTTGCCGGGCCAGCCAGTCTGAACAATTGCTCGGCCATTTCGCTGGAAGTCAGCACCATGGCGTCTGGCCGCGGGCCGTCCAGCAGGCTCCAGTCCGGTGTGCCATCCAGGCGGCGGTAGATTTCGGCCAGTTCCACACTGGCTCCGCGGGCGCGCAGCGTATCGGTCAGCAGGGCGCGGCCGCCGCAGCCCCGCACGATCAGCCAGCGTTGCCCGGCTACTTTGGCGAGTTGAGGCAGGGCCAGCAGGGCGGCGCTATCGCTGCCGTCTGGCGGATACAGCACGTCCTGACCGCTCAGCTTGGCCAAGCGGCGTGCACTGGCCTGACCCACGCAGGCCAGGCGGGCGGACAAGGGAAGGTCTTGCAGGTGCGGCCAGGCGGTGTCGATGGCGGTGGGGCTGACAAAGCACAAGCAGTCGGCCGCGGCAGCCTGCTGTGGCAGGCGGGCCAGTGCGTCGGCTTGTGGCTGGATGTCCATCACCGGGAAGGGCAGGCCCTGCCAGCCTTCGTCGGCCAGGATTTGCAGCAGCCGGCCGCTTTGCGCGGCCGGTCTGGCCACCAGGATGCGGTGGCCAGGCTGTGTCATTGCTGCTCTTTCAGTACCGCGGCGATCAACGGCGCAGCACCGTCATCCAGCAGGCGTTTGGCCACGGCCCGGCCCAGTGCGTCGGCATACTGGCGCGGGGCGCTGGCGGCAGCGGTCAGCATGACCGAACCATCCGGGTGAGCCACGAAACCGCCCAGGTTGATGACTTCGTCGGTCAGGGTGGCAAAGGCACCCAAGGGCACCTGGCAGCTGCCGCCCAGCTCGCGGGCCAGGGCGCGTTCGGCGCTGACGCAGGCATGGGTGTCCGGGTGGTTCAGCGGTTGCAGCAGGGCCAGCATGTCGGCACGGTCGGCGCGGATTTCAATCCCCAGCGCGCCCTGACCGGCTGCGGGCAGGCTTTCGGACGGGGCGAGTTCTGACCGGATCCGGTCGTGCAGCTCCAGGCGCTTCAGGCCGGCAGCGGCCAGAATGATGGCATCGTATTCGCCCTCGTCCAGCTTGCGCAGGCGGGTCTGTACATTGCCGCGCAAGGGTTTGATCACCAGTTGCGGGTAACGGGCGCGCAATTGCGACTCGCGGCGCAGACTGGAGGTGCCCACCACCGCACCTGCCGGCAGTTCGGCCAGGCTGGCATACTGGTTGGAGACAAAGGCATCGCGCGGGTCTTCGCGTTCGCAGATGGCGGCCAGGGCAAAGCCTTCCGGCAGCACCATGGGCACGTCCTTGATGGAGTGCACGGCCAGGTCGGCGCGGCCTTCGGCCAGTGCGACTTCCAGTTCCTTCACGAACAGGCCCTTGCCGCCGATCTTGGACAGGGTCTTGTCCAGGATCTGGTCGCCCTGGGTGGTCATGCCCAGGATTTCGACGGTGAGGTGCGGGTATAGCGCTTGCAGACGGGCCTGGATGTGTTCGGCCTGCCACATGGCGAGCCGGCTTTCGCGGCTGGCGATGACGATCTTGTCCATGAATTGCGGTCCTGACGGTAAATTTTCGCCCGATTCTAGCATGCAGTCATGGTGATGCCTGGAGTCGGATCAAGGAAAAACCATTTGGCGTGGGTGGTAACAGGCAAGGGTGAACCCGCGTTGCTGTTGTGCACAAAATGTGCGAAAAAATTCAGAAAAATTCGGTAATGAATCCACTACAGCAGCAATGCTGCCTATGATGGTCGTTCGCCAGTCATCTGAAGCCAGGTTGCCACCTGCCTTGAGATGGTTGCGCTCTTCACAATATTACAGGCCGTCATCACGCTTTGGGCAAGGCAATGATCGAGAGCGGACAAGACGGCCAGACAATTTTGCAAAGGAAACAGGACATGACGGAGCTGGACAAGGATCTTCCCCTACGAGCCGACCTGGCGCGGCTGGACCGCCTGCTAGGAGAGGTACTGCATGCGCAGGAAGGCCCCGAGGTGTATCAGGAGGTCAAGGCCATTGCGGCCCGGACGCCGGAACAACGCGCACTGCCCCTGCCCGACAGCCTGTCGCCCAAGGCTACCACGGCGCTGGTGCGTGCCTGTGGCCTGTATGCCCAGTTGTTCAATATTGCGGAAGACCTGCACCACACCCGTCGTCGTCGTGCGCACCAGATCGCGGGCTCGCGCCCGCAGCAGGGCAGCCTGAACCGGGCACTGGCACGGCTGAAGGAAGAAGGCGTCAGCTTTGCCCAACTGTCGGAAACCCTGCAAGACGCCTATGTTGGCGCCATCCTGACCGCTCATCCCACCGAAGTGCAGCGCCAGAGCGTGCTGGATGGCCACCGCGCGGTGCGCAAATTCCTCAGCCTGCTGGGTTCGCCCGATCTGACACCGGAAGAGGAAACCGAGCTGGACGGCAAGCTCAAGCGGGTGATCCTGTCGCTGTGGCAAACCTCGGAAATCCGCCATTTCAAGCTGTCGGTGGAGGACGAAATCAAGAATGGCGTGGCTTACCACCCGATGACCTTTTTCTCCGCCTTGCCGCGCCTGTACGACCGGCTGGGCAAGGAAGTGGAAGCCGCCTGGGGCCAGAACCCGGCCCTGCCGCCCTTTATCCGTGTCGGTAGCTGGATCGGGGGCGATCGGGACGGCAACCCCAATGTCAACGCCACGGTGCTGCGCCATGCCTTCACCCTGCAGGCCACCCAGGCGTTTGAGCATTATCTGTATGAGCTGGCGGCGCTGTACCGCGAACTGTCGCTGTCCTCGCGCCACGTTGTTGTCAGCCCGGCCTTGCAGGCCCTGTCCGACCGGACCCCGGACAACAAGGAAAGCCGCGAGCAGGAACCTTACCGCCGTGCGCTGGCGACCATCGAATCCCGCCTGCAAGGCAAGGCGGCCGAGCTGGGGCTGGCCGTGCGTGGCCGCTGGCCGCTGGGCGAGCCGTATCGCAATACTTCCGAGCTGCAGGCCGATCTGGCCATCGTGGCCGATTCCCTGACCGCCCATGGCAGTGCCTTGCTGGCCGAGGGGCGGCTGGCACGCTTGCGCCGCGCCGTGGAAGTGTTCGGCTTCTTCCTGATGCCGGTGGATCTGCGTCAGTTTGCCGGCATGCACGAAGCCGTGGTCAGCGAGCTGTTTTCCAGTGCCGGTCTGGAGCACTATCCGGCGCTGGACGAGGCGGCGCGCATCCGCGTGCTGCTGCGTGAGCTGGCCACGCCGCGCCTGCTGTACTCACCCTACCAGCAGTACAGTGCGGATACCGAAAAAGAGCTGGCCATTTTCCGTGAAGCCGAACGTATCCAGCAGCAGTTTGGCAGCGAGGCCATCAGCCAGAGCATCATTTCCAACTGCGCCTCGGTCAGCGATATTCTGGCGCTGACGCTGATCCTGAAGGAAACCGGCCTGATCCGGCTGGAAAACGGCCTGCCGGTGTCCAGCATCAATGTGGTGCCGCTGTTTGAAACCATTGCCGATCTGGCGGCCGCCACCGACATCATGGACACGCTGTTCGCCCTGCCGTGGTATCAGCTGCTGCTCAAGAGCCGTGGCATGCTGCAGGAAGTGATGCTGGGCTATTCCGACAGCAACAAGGATGGTGGCTATCTCACCAGCCAGTGGGAGCTGTACAAGGCCGAGCAGCGACTGGTGCAAAGCTTTGACAAGGCCGGCGTCAAGCTGCGGTTGTTCCATGGCCGAGGCGGTTCGGTGGGGCGTGGCGGCGGCCCGTCCTTCGAGGCCATCATGGCGCAGCCTGCCGGCAGCGTGGCCGGGCGCATCCGCATTACCGAGCAGGGCGAGGTGATTGCCTCCAAGTATTCCGACCCGGACATCGGCACCCGCAACCTGGAAGCGCTGGTGGCCGCCACGCTGGAAGCCAGCCTGACCAACCACCCCAGTGGC
>JAFANL010000024.1 GCA_019232735.1 Aquitalea sp.
CCAACAACTTCTACATCTACCCGGCCATCGGTCTGGCTACCTACTGCTGCCGCCCGACCCGCCTGAACGACGAGTGCTTCATCGTGGCTGCCCATGCCACCGCCGATCAGGTGACGCTGACCCAGCGCGCCAAGAGCATGCTGTTCCCCAGCCAGGACCAGATTCTGGAAACCGAAGTGACCACGGCAGCCCGTATCGCCGAGTACATGTTCGATTCCGGTCTGGCCCAGGTGGAGCGTCCGCGTGATATCCGCGCCTGGATCGAAGCTCAACTGTACAAGCCGCAATATTAAGAAGGACACGCACCGCCCGGACGGGCGGTGCATGAACAACTGACAGGTGCCACCCGCGCCTGATGACCACCGCCGGGTCGGATAGCCGGCTGGCGGTGGTCGACCATACAAAGGTGTCTATCATGGACTACATCATTCATACCCTGCAGAAGTATCCGGAGATCGCGATTTATCTGACCATCGCCGTCGGCTTCTGGGTGGGCAATCTCAGTCTGGGCAAATTCAATCTTGGGGTGGTGACATCCACTCTGCTGGCCGGCCTCCTGATCGGTCAGGTGCATCTGGTGATTCCATCGGTGCTGCAATCCACCTTCTTTGCCATGTTCCTGTTTGCCGTCGGCTATGCCGTGGGGCCGCAGTTCATCCGTGCGCTGAAGAGTGACGGTATTTCGCAGGTGTTCTTCACCATTCTGGTGTGTGCATCGGGTTTGGTGACCGCCATCTTGCTGGGCAAGATGCTGCATTACGATGCCGCGCTGACGGCCGGCCTGCTGTCCGGTGGCTATACCAACTCCACCGTGCTGGGCGTGGCGACCGACTTGCTCAACCAAGTCAACCAGATGCCTGGTGGCGTGAAAGTGGCGATGGCGCTGATGCCGGTGGCCTATGCCGTGACCTACCCGTTCGGCACTGCTGGTTCGGCCTGGTTTCTGGCTTCCTTTGCGCCGAAAGTGCTGGGTTTCAACCTGGTGGAAGAGTGCAAGACCTATGAAAAGGAAAACGGTAGCGGCCATACCGTGGGTAGCACGGCCTACCGCGAGTTTTCCGCCCGTGCCTTTTTGCTGAGCAATGTCGACCTGTTCGACAAGACGGTTTCCGAAGTGGAAGCCATGTTCGACCACGAAATCTTTGTCCGCCGCGTGCGTCAGGCCGTAGGCGCCAAGATTGTGGATTGCGAAGGTAGCACCCGCATCCAGCGTAACGATGTGGTGGCCATTTCCGGCACACTGACCGCGCTGTTGAAGTACCAGAACCATTTTGGCAAGGAAGTGAAGGACGTTCCGCTGCTGGACTTCTCCACCGAACTGCTCGACCTGGTGGTCACCAGCCGCAAATACGCCGGCAAGACCCTGGGCGACATTACGACTGCACTGTTCGGCAAGCCGGGCCGTGGCCTGTTCCTCACCCGCTTCAGCCGTGGCGAACTGGACATGCCGATGGGGCATGATGTGGTGGTGCAGCGTGGTGACGTGCTGACCATTCTGGGTGCCAAGCAGGACGTGGTGGCCGTGGCCAAGGAACTGGGCTACGCCGACCGTCCGCTGGAAAACTCTGACATGGCCTTCATGGGCTTCGGCATCGTGGTGGGCAGCATCCTGGGTGCCATCACCGTGCACGTGGCTGGCATTCCGCTGAGCTTTGGTACTTCGGTGGGTTCGATTGTGGCCGGTATCGTGTGTGGTTACCTGCGTGCCACCATGCGGACCTTCGGCAAGATCCCCGGCCCGGCGCTGTGGGTGTTCAATAATGTCGGCCTGAACGGCTTTATCGCGGTGATCGGTCTGAACGCTGCGCCTGGCTTCATTGCCGGCCTGCAACAATACGGCCTGACCCTGCTGTTTGCCGGTGCCGTGGTCACTCTGGTGCCACTGATCGTGGGCCTGCTGCTGGGACGCTTCGTGTTCAAGTTCCACCCTGGCATCCTGCTCGGTGCTTGCGCCGGTGCCCGTTCCACTACCGCCGCGCTGGGTGCCTTGCAAGACGCCGCACAAAGCAAGGTGCCTGCGGTGGGCTATACCGTAGGCTATGCAGTATCCCGGCTGGTGATGGCAGTGTTCACCATCGTGCTGGTCAACGTGTTCTAGCTGTCTTGTTCTTTATCCTTTCGGTCGTCGTGGCCCTGCCATGACCTTGCCACGCGGGTTCTCCTCTGCGTGGTTTTTTTGCTTTGCATGCTGCATTGCAAAAACCAGGTCGGCTAGTGTGGGATAATGCCTGTTGCCACACTCCATAACGAGACCACGACTTGAATCCAGCCACACGGGCATGGCCCGGAGTCCGTATGAAGCGAACCGGTTTTTATCTTTATCTGACGATTTCCCTGCTGCTGTCGCTGTTGTCGGCCTGGGTGGTGTACACCGTCAGCTGGCAGCAGCAGTTGCAACAGCGCCAGCAGGAGTCGGTGCGCCGGGTGGCGCGCAATGCCGGCTTTCTGCAACACGAAGTCGACAAGTTCGGCCTGTTGCCGCTGGCGGCCTCCTATAACGACACCCTGCGCGAGGCCTTGTCCCGGCCGGGTGATGCACAGCAACTGGCACGTGCCAACCAGTACCTGAGCCGCCTCAACCAGGGGGCCGGCTCCTTGCAGGCCTATCTGGTGGACAAGTCCGGTCTGGTGATTGCCTCCAGCAACTGGCAACAGAAAGACAGCTTTGTTGGCCGCTCGCTGGCTTATCGTCCGTATTTCCAGCAGGCTGCGGCCAACCGCATTGCCACTTATTACGCCATCGGCACCACCGGTAATGCCACCGGCTTTTATCTGGCCACCGGCATCTATCAGGGGCAGGAACGGCTGGGCGTGGTGGCCATCAAGATCGGGCTGGAACAGCTGGAACATATGTGGGGCAATATCGTTGAGCCCCTGCTGGTGTCCGATTCCAATGGTGTGGTGGTGCTGTCATCGGTGACCGAGTGGAAATACCACGCCACCGTGCCCTTGAGCTATGAAGCCAGGCTGGCGCTGGAACGGGCCCAGCAGTACAACAAGCAAGTGATCAAGCCGCCGCTCTGGCAGCGCAAGAAGGTGGTTGATGGCCAGGCCATGCTGGTGCAAATGGGGCAGGGGCGTAGCCGGCAGGAGTTTCTGGCCGTGAGCCAGACCATCCCGGTCAGCAATATGACGCTGACCATGCTCAACGACACCCACGAACTGCACAGCCTTGCCCTGACCCGGGCGCTGGCAGTGGCGGTGATGGTGGGCTTTGCCTGTCTGCTCTTGCACTCGGTGCGGCTGTGGCGCATGAACCTGAAGGCCGAGGCCGCAGCGCGGCGTACGCTGCAACAAGCGCACGATCATCTGGAGGAACAGGTGGAGTTGCGCAGCAGCGAGCTGCGCCAGGCCAATGCCAGCCTGAAAAAGGAAATCCAGGAGCGCATTCAGACGGCACGGCAGGTGGAAAACTTCCAGAACGAGCTGATCCGTACCGAGAATCTGGCGGTGATCGGCCAACTGTCCACCGGCATTGCCCATGAAATCAACCAGCCGCTGGCGGCCTTGTCGGCGCTATCGGCCAATACCGTGCGCTTTTTGGAAATCAACGACCTGAATACCGCCCGGGCCAACCTGGAGCGCATTACCGATATCGTGGTGCGGCTGGGCTCGCTGACCGAGCAGCTCAAGTCCTTTGCCCGCCGGCCCAATGGCGAGCGTGAATCGGTAGCTGTGGCGCAGGCGGTGGAAAATGCGCTGTTCCTGCTCAATCACCGGCTGAAAAAAACGCGGATTCAGGTGCAGCTACCGGCAGAGCCTGCCGATATCGTGGTGTTGTGCGAGGCAGTACGGCTGGAGCAGGTGCTGGTGAATCTGGTCAGCAATGCTATTGATGCGCTGACCGGGGTGGAGGCAGCGCAGATCGCCATCACCTGGTCACGGCAGGACGATATTGTCCGCATCCAGGTACGGGACAATGGCAGCGGGCTGTCGGATGAGGTGAGGGCGCATATCTTCGAACCCTTCTTCACCACCAAGAAAACCAGCGGGCTGGGCCTGGGGCTGGCCTTGTCCTCTGACATCATCAAGTCCTACGGCGGCACGCTGTCCGCCGACAATCACCCGGATGGCGGGGCGGTATTCACCATCACGCTCAGACAGAACAGGCAGGAGTAAAGCATGAGCAATCTTCAGGTAGTGGTGATCGAGGACGATCAGGATGTACAGCTGGGTTATGTACAAGCGCTGGGGCTGGATGGCATCACGGCACAGGGCTTCGATTCGGTGGAAAAGGCCCGCCGCAATATCGGTCGCGACTTTGCCGGCATTGTTGTCACGGATATCCGTCTGCCCGGCATGGATGGTCTCGCCTTCATGCAGGAACTGCTGACTGAGGACCCCGACCTGCCCGTCATCCTGATTACCGGCCACGGCGACATCGCCATGGCAGTACAGGCCATGCGCGACGGGGCTTACGACTTCATCCAGAAGCCTTTCCTGCCGCAAGTGCTGGTGTCGGTGGTGCAGCGCGCGCTGGAGAAACGCCGCCTGGGGCTGGAAGTACGCCAGCTGCGCCGTCAACTGGCCGCCTATGGCGGACTGGAAAGCCGGCTGATCGGCAA
>JAFANL010000109.1 GCA_019232735.1 Aquitalea sp.
CGGCTTTGCAAAGCCGTGGGCGGCTGCCAGCAGCGGGCAAACAGGCGGCCTTGCGGGGTGGAAATCCAGTGTTCGCTGCAGATGGGCTGGGCGGCATTCATGACATGCGTTTTCCAGAAAGAGAGCGCTTATCTTGTCGCCGTTGCGTTCGGGTGTCTAGCCGGTTGTAGCCTGTGATACCAGTGCCGCAAGCGGGTTTGCGCCTGGTTACCTTGCCAGCCCTTCCTGCATGCTGCTGAAGAAGCAAGCCGGATGGCCCTGTCTCCCGTCCCAATCTGCCGAGGCTGTCGGGTCAAACACTGAGCAACTGCGTATGGACCACCGCTGCCGGCATCATCTGCTGAAGATCCTGGGCCAAGGCCGCGCCGGCTTCTTCCAGCGCAGTCAATGGCATGGTGGGCAGGCTTTCCAGGATGAACCACATCTGGCGGTCGGTCGCGCTCAGCCGGGTGCGAACGCCCTGGCGCCAGTTCCAGCGTCGGCAGGTGACCCCCTGGTCATCACGCCACACGACCTCACCGGCCTCGACGGACTCCTGGGCAGGCAGCCCTTCCTTGATGGTGTCGAACTGCTCGCTACCCTCCGCAATCACCAGTCGTGGCACACCGACATAGGCTGCCAGGTTTTCACCGCCCACCGGAATGGCATAACGCAGGCTGATGGCATTGTAGAGGTCGACCACCGGGTCGATGGCGGGCAGGTTGCCATCGCGCAGCACCCGTTTGCGCAGGGCTTCGGCAGAGCAGGGGGTGCGTTGCGGTTTGGCACCAAAGGCGCGGAATACCTCGGCCCAGGCTTGCAGATGTGCATCCGCCCACGGGGCTCCACCTGCTTGGACAAAGGCACAGGCTTCTTGCAAGCGCAGCGCGGCAAGCTCCGGGGCTTGCACGGGGCCGGCCTCGACGTGAAGGCTGAGAGCCCGAAAGCCTGGAGCGATGCGGGCGATGTCGGCGGAGATTGACGGCGAATAGCTGGGCATTGGAGTATCCTTTACTGACTGATTCATTTCATCTTATCGACTAATGACCAATAAAGTCAATATATTGACCGATGCGGGCGCTGATGTGCAAACCATCAGTGCCGCATTAGCCCTGCGGCTGAAACAGCATCGCAAACTGCAGAAACTGTCGCTGGACGAGCTGTCACGCCGTGCCGGGGTCAGCAAAGGCATGCTGGTGGAAATCGAAAAAGGCAATGCCAACCCCAGTATTGCCATCTTGTGCAAGCTGGCGGCGGCACTGGGGATTTCCGTTGCCGATATCGTCAACGTGGCCAGTGCGCCAGCGGTGCACGTGATTGCCGCGAGCGACATTCCCGTGCTGTGGCAGGGCCCCAGTGGTGGCTCTGCCCGCTTGCTGGCGGGCAGTAGTGGTGCCGATATGGTGGAGCTGTGGCGCTGGGAGATGCAGCCGGGAGAGCTATTCGCCTCGTCCGGTCACTCGCAGGGGACTTTTGAGCTGTTTCATGTCGAACAGGGCGTGCTGAGCCTGATGGTTGATGGCGTAGTGCACCACATCGCTGCCGGCGATGCTGCCGTGGCCAGGACCGATGTGCCGCACCATTATGCCAATCAGGGTTCGGAGCAACTGCTGTTTAGCATGACGGTGGCGGAACTCAGTCCGCTGCGCTCGGCAAGATAAGCCTGGTGACAGGGGTTTCAGCCGGGCCGCCGTGACAGTTGCTGCTGTGCCAGCATGCCCACGCGGGTGAGGGCGGCCACATAGCGCTCATCCAGCGGATAACAACAGGACAGGCGCATGGCATTGCGGTAACGGCCGCCGGGCGAATACAAGGGCCCGGGCATGATGCTGATGTTTTCGGCAATGGCGGCATGAAACAGCGCCACACTGTCGCAGCCTTCCGGCAGTTCCAGCCAGATCAGAAAGCCGCCGGCCGGATCGGTAGCGCGGGTGCCGGTGGGAAAATGACGGGCAATCAGGCCACGCACCTTTTCCACATGCTGGGCGTAGTGGCGTTTGAGCGCGCGCAGGTGATGGTCGTAACCGCCGGATTCCAGAAACGCCCCCAGGGTTTCCGACAGCACCATGGGCTGGGCTACCGAGGACGCAAACTTCAGCTTGCGCAGTGCCGCACCAAAGCGCCCGCCTTCCATCCAGCCAATGCGGAAGTCAGGTGCCAGCGTCTTGGTATAACTGGTGCAGAAGATGATCCAGCCATCTTCATCAAAGGCCTTGGCCGCGGGGGCCTGGGTATCGCTGAACTGCAGTTCGGCATACAGGCCGTCCTCGATCAGCGGTACCTGGTATTGATTTACCAGCCGTGCCAGCCGCTTCTTGGCCTCCAGCGGCATGCTGCAACCCAGCGGATTGTGCACATTGGGCATGGCCACCAGGGCGCTGATGCGGCCTTCGGATAACAATAACTCCACCGCATCCACCGACAGGCCGTGCTGCGGATCGGTGGGAATCTCCACCGCCTTCAGGCCCAGGCTGGCAAACAGCGGCAGCAGGTTGAAGTAGGTGGGCGATTCCAGCCCCACGGCATCACCGGGCCGGGTGACCGCACGCAGCGCCAGTTGCAGCGCCTCCATGCAGCCATTGGTCAGGATGATGTTTTCCGCCTGCAAGGCCATGCCCAGTTCCATGCTGCGGCGGGCAATCTGTACCCGCAGCCGCTCCGAGCCGGGCGGCAGCGCATAGGTACTGACCATGCCGGGCTGGCGGCGCAAGATCTGTCCCATCAGCCGAGCCAGCTTGTTGCCCGGATAAAAATCGCTGCCGCGCGGGCAGGCCAGCGCCAGATCGATGAAGCCGGGGGTCTGTTGCGCATCCAGCACCGCGCCGATCAGATCCAGCACCTTGCTTTCCGTGGGTTTGGCCGCGCTGCTTTGTGTCATCACCGGCCGGGCTGGGGAGGGCAGGCGCGCGCGCACGTAATAGCCGGACTGGGGCCGGGCCTCGATCAACCCACGGTCTTCCAGTACCCGGTATGCCGCCACCACGGTGTTCAGGCTCAGCTGCCGGCTTTGCGAGGTGCGTCGTACCGAGGGCAGGCGCGATCCCGGCGGCAAAGTGCCACGGGCAATGGCCAGCGACAGGTCTTCAGCCAGTTGCTGGTACAGGGTGGCGCTGGTGGCAGTGCTGCGGGGCAGGCTTTCTGGAGGCATGGCGGGTATTCCGGGCAGGGCTGGGGCAAGTATCAACAATGCCGCAGCGTGGCGGTTGGGGACAGTGACAGTGCCCAGCATAGTCTGTGGTGACAGTTGCAGTATATGTGCAACTGTCACCATGACAATAGTGGATTGTTGCGGCTGTCACCCTGTATGGCTCACGCCTTAGCATGATGGAAACGCATCGCCAGCCTGGCTGATGCATTGCCATGAGGAGCCCTGACATGCTGGAAGTCGCCTTGCTGTCCTATGTGGGTGTGATGTCCATCACGCCCGGTCCCAATAACTTGATGCTGGCTACTTCCGGCGTCAATTACGGTTTTCGCCGGACCTTGCCGCACATGCTGGGCATCAGCATCGGCTGTTCGGCCCAGGTATTCATTACCGCCAGCCTGCTGGCCTGGGTCTTGCAATGGGTACAGGCTGCGCGGCTGCCACTGGCGGTCGCCGGCTGTCTCTATCTGCTGTGGCTGTCGTGGAAAATCGCTGGTGCGGCATCGCCGCAAGCGGGGCAGGAGGGCCGGCCGATGAGCTTTGCCGCCGCGGCCTTGTTCCAGTGGGTCAATCCCAAGGCGTGGGTGATGGTGCTCAATGCCTCCATCCTGTTCATGCCTGCTGCTACCAGCCAGCGACTGGCTGCTGCCTTGCTGCTGGCCGTGATCTTTGCCGTGGTCAATCTGCCCTGTATCAGCTTGTGGGCCTGGATGGGCGAACGGCTGCGCCATCTGCTGGCCAGTCGTCGTGGCTTGCTGATGTTCAACCTTGGCATGGGTTTGCTGATGGGAGGGACGGCACTCTATCTGTTGCTGGACGAACTGCGCCATGCCGGGTGGCTATGATGTCCGTTTTTGGCAGGGTGTTGTCCGTACCCGGCCTGAAAATGCGCTGCCGGCAGGCCTAGACTGTGTCTGTCGATGCAGTATGCAACCGGCCGGATTGCCGGCCGCTAGGAGAAACGGATGAACAAGGCTGCTTTGCTGGTGATTGATGTGCAGGATTCCTTCTTGCAGCGTGACTATTGGGATGCGGCGGCACTGCCGCCATTTCGCGACAAGGTGCTGTCGTTGATTGCCGGTGCACGGGTGGCCGGTGTGCCGGTAGTCTATGTGTTGCACGAGGATGGCGACGGCCCCTTTGCCGAAGCGTCCGGTCTGGTGCGCCCGATGGCGTGGTTGCCGGCAGGTCCTGATGCCATTTTCATCAAACACGTGCACAATGCCATGCTGGATTCCGGCTTACAGCCCTGGCTGGCCGAGCGCGGCATCGACACCTTGCTGGTGTCCGGCATCCGTACCGAGCAGTGCTGTGAAACCACGACCCGCGTGGCGTCGGACCTGGGTTTTGCCGTTGACTTTGTCTCGGAAGCCACCCTGACCTTTGCCATGCGCCACCCGCAGAGTGGCAGGCTGTACAGCCCGGCCGAGATCCGGGAAAAAACCGAGCTGGTGCTGGCCGGACGCTTTGCCAGCATCGTGACGGTGGAGCAGGCGCTGTCCCGTTTGTAACCCTCTGATTTCATTGCAAGCGGCAGTGCCAGTGTGGCGCTGCCGTTGTGGAGTATGTTTCATGCCCTTGAAGGACGTTTTGCAGGCGCTGGCCATTGTATTGATCTGGGGTGTCAATTTTGTGGTGATCAAATACGGTGTGGCCGATGTGCCTCCCTTGTTGCTGGGGGCCTTGCGCTTCATGCTGGCGGCCTTTCCTGCGGTGCTGCTGGTGCGCAAGCCCAGCCTGCCCTGGCGCTGGGTGGCCGCCTATGGCCTTAGCGTGGGGGTGGGGCAGTTTGCCTTCCTGTTTTCTGCCATCAAGCTGGGCATGCCGGCAGGCCTCGCCTCGGTGGTATTGCAGTCGCAGGCCTTCTTCACCCTGATCCTGGCTGGGCTGATGCTGCATGAACGCTGGCAGGCAGCACAGATTCTCGGCCTGTTGTGTGCCTGTGCTGGCCTGGCGCTGATTGGCCTGGCCAAGGGCGGCAGCATGACGGCCATCGGCTTTGGCCTGACGCTGGCGGCAGCGTTCTGCTGGGCCTCTTCCAATATCATCGTGCGGCTGATGGGCAAGGCCGGTTATCAGGTACAGCCATTGAATCTGGTGGTGTGGTCCAGCCTGGTGCCGCCGCTGCCGTATCTGGCCCTGTCCTGGTGGCTGGAGGGACCGGTGCGGATGGCAAGCGCCTTGCAGCATTTCTCGCTGGGTTCTTTCCTAGCGGTCGCGTATCTGGCCTTTATGGCCACCCTGCTGGGTTATGGCATGTGGAGCCGGCTGCTCAGCCGCCACCCGGCCAACAAGGTGGCACCGTTCTCCCTGCTGGTGCCGGTGGTGGGGGTGCTGACCTCCGCACTGCTATTGGGTGAGCGGCTCAGCCTGCTGCAAGCGGCAGGGAGTTTGTTGCTGCTGGCCGGGCTGGTGGTGAACGTGTTTGGCGGCATGTTGCTGGCGCGCTGGCGGCGCGGAGCATTGGCGCATGGCGCGTGATATCTGGTTCATCCTGCCGCCGGGTTTCATGTTGCTGGATTTTTCCGGTCCGGCCGAAGCCTTGCGTATTGCCACCGAGTTCGGCGCCGACTTTCACCTGCATTATGCGGCGGTGAACGAAGTCGTCCGTTGTTCGCTGGGGCTGCCGCTGGGTGGAATGGCACCGCTACCCTCGCAACTGGCGGATGACAGTCTGGTGATCATTCCCGGTGCTGCTAATTCCGCAGCGGCTTACGCCATGCCGGAGGCCAGGCAGGTTGTGCGCTGGCTTGGCTGCCAGCTGCAGCCGGGGCGGCACCAATTGGCCACCATCTGTTCCGCGGCCTTGTTGGCCGGGGAGGCGGGCTTCCTGTCCGGCCGCAACTGCACCACCCATCACACCTTGCTGGAGCGGCTGCAGGCGCTGGATGGCAGTGCCCGGGTGCAGGGCAACCGGGTATTCGTACAAGATGGCCCGGTACTGACCAGTGCCGGCATTACCGCCGGTATCGACCTGGCACTGCACCTGATCAGCCAGTTGGCCAGTCCGGCAGTGGCCCGGGATGTGGCGCGGGAAATGGTGGTGTACTTTCGCAGGTCGGCACATGACCCGCAGCTTTCACCCTGGCTGTCACACCGTAATCACCTGCATCCGGCGGTGCACAAGGTGCAGGACCTGATTGCCACCGCGCCGCAGCAGGACTGGAGCCTGGAGGCGCTGGCCGGTCAGGTGCATGTCAGCCCCCGGCATCTGTCACGGCTGTTTCGCGAGCATGCGGGGGTCTCGGTGCATGCTTACCATTTGCTGTTGCGGGCCGCCGTGGCGCAGCAATGGCGTGTTGCCGGCCTGTCCAAGGAGAAGGCGGCGCTGGCGGCAGGCTTCTCGTCGGCGCGGCAATGGCAGCGAGTGCAGCAGCTTGCCGACCTTTCCTGACAAAAATTAACTCAAGTTAACAGGTGGTACGCCGATATAATGCTGACGCCGTGGGCCAGTGCGCCTGCGACCCGTGTCAAGAACAACAAGTAGAGATGGTATCGCCATGAACACCTGCACTCGCCGTATGGTCGCCGTATCCCTGTTGCTGGGCCTGACTGCTTGCGCTGCAGCCAGTCAGCCGGCTGCCGAGCCTACCCGCCTGATGGGCGAAGCGCCTGCTCCAGCCGCCGGTGGCAGCTTTACCGGTGTCGGTTATGCCGGCCCCGGCATCGAACCGGAAGCCCCCAAGGTGGTGGTGAAAGAAGTGAATCCCTATGCCCCGGTGATCATCCGGGCTACCGGCAGCGGTGCTGCGCCATACTCTTCCGCCCTGACCCCATCGCAACGCAAGCTGCTGTCCATGCGTGCCGCACGGCTGGATGCCTACCGTTCCATCGCGGAACAGGTGCAAGGGATGAAACTGGTGGGTAATAGCTCGGTGGCCAATATGGTGGCCACCAGTGACGGATTCCGTACCTATGTCGATGCCTATCTGCGTGGCGTGCGCATGGTTTCCACCAGCATGTTGCCGGATGGCACCAGTGAAGCGGTAGCGGAAATCACGCTGGATCAGGATTTCTACAAACAGTTCAAGAGTGCGCTGGAAAAAAATGGTAGTGTGATGAAAGCCGCGCAGCAGAATGCTGCGGTGGGGATCGAATGCGCCGAGGGTAACTGTGGTGCTTCGCGTTACGAAAGCAACTTCTACGTAGCCCACTGATGAAGATACGCTTGCTATCCCGCACAGTTGCCGCCCTTGTGGCGGCTTTTGCATTGTCAGCCCCGCTGCTGGCCGCTCCCATCACGGCTGAAGGCGTGGCCGACATGGAGGCAGGCAGCCCGGCCGCGCGTGAAATGGCGATCCGCGATGCCCTACAGCAGGCGGCCATTACCAATGGGGCCGAGCTGCAATCGCTGCAGCTGATGGAGTCCGGCAATGTCAGCGAAAGCAGCGTACTGTCGGCGCCATCACTGCAAGGCAAGGTCAAGATCCTGCAGGAATACAGCCGTGATGGCATGTACCATGTACGGCTAAGCATAGACCCGCAGGCCAGTGCGACAGGGCCGGTGGCCGCTGCGTCACGACCGGCCCAGGATGCCAGCTGCGGCATGCCGGCTGGCCGCACACTGCGGCGCAAATTGCTGACCACTTATTTCTACGTGGTCAATCCGGCTGAGGCCAATGATCTGCAAGAACTGGCGACGGCGCTGCCCACCGATATGGCACGCCGCCTGCGGCAGCAGGGCCAGTTCGATGTCCAGAATGCCAGCCACCTGACTGTGCTCAGCAATATGGCGGCCGATGAGCCGGCAGCCGGTGGGGATGCGGTGCGAGAACTGGGGCGGCGCGAGGATGTGCAATTCGTCATTGCTGGCCGGGTGTTGTCCACCGGCGTGGTGGGCAAGAGCGTGAGGCACACCATGTATGAGTCCAACAATACCAGCCAGCAAGGCGCTTATTACACCGGTCCGCTGGCAGGTCTGTTTGGGGGCGCCTTGAAGTATGTTCCGTCTGCACGGCAGTTCGACATGGAAGTGTGGGTGTATGACACGCTGACCGGAGCCGTGTTGGTGGATCAACGTTTCAGCCAGATCGCACAAGGCAAGGTGGTGGCACAGTTGCCGGCGGCCTTTGCTTCCGCCGCATTCTGGCAGGGAGACTATGGCCGCGTGGTGGACAATGTGCTGTCCGAAGCCACGCGCAAACTGGTGGATCTGGTCGGCTGCATTCCGCT
>JAFANL010000128.1 GCA_019232735.1 Aquitalea sp.
GAAGCCTTCAAGCTGGCCGACAGCAGCCGTAACGAATTTGTGCTGGCCATTACCGGCATCGTGCGCGAGCGCCCGGCCGGTACTGCCAACAGCAAGATGATTTCCGGCGAAATCGAAATCCTGGCCAAGGAAATCGAAATTCTCAACAGCGCCGCCACGCCGCCCTTCCAGATCGACGACGAGAACATCTCGGAAAACGTGCGTCTGTTGAACCGCGTGATCGACCTGCGCCGTGCCCCGATGCAAAAGAACCTGCGCCTGCGCTACCGCGTGGCCATGGGCGTGCGTAACCACCTGGACAAGCAGGGCTTCATCGACATCGAAACCCCGATGCTGACCCGTTCCACTCCGGAAGGCGCGCGTGACTACCTGGTGCCGTCCCGCGTGCATCCGGGCGAATTCTTTGCCCTGCCGCAATCGCCGCAGCTGTTCAAGCAGCTGTTGATGGTGGCCGGCTTCGACCGCTACTACCAGATCACCAAGTGCTTCCGTGACGAAGACCTGCGTGCTGACCGTCAGCCGGAATTCACCCAGATCGATATCGAAACTTCGTTCCTGAACGAAGACGAGATCATGGACATTACCGAAACCATGGCGCAGGAAATCTTCCGCGACGTGATGAATGTCGAACTGGGCAAGTTCCCACGCATGACCTACAACGACGCCATGTTCCTGTATGGCTCGGACAAGCCGGACCTGCGCGTGTCGCTCAAGTTCACCGAACTGACCGACCTGATGAGGACCGAGGAATTCAAGGTATTCCGCGGTGCAGCCGATATGGCTAACGGCCGCGTGGTTGCCCTGCGCGTACCGGGTGGTGCCGCCATTTCCCGCAAGGAAATCGACGAGTACACCCAGTTTGTCGGCATCTACGGCGCCAAGGGTCTGGCTTACATCAAGGTCAACGACAAGAGCAAGATCACCAATGACGAAACCAGCGGCCTGCAGTCGCCCATCGTCAAGTTCCTGTCCGTGGCCGCGCTGGAAGAAATCATGGCGCGCACCGGTGCCGACAACGGCGACATCATCTTCTTCGGTGCCGACAAGGCCAAGGTGGTGAACGAAGCCATCGGCGCACTGCGCATCAAGATCGGTCACGAGCGTGGCGAGAAGGATGGTTACTTCGTGCGCGAATGGCGTCCGCTGTGGGTGGTGGACTTCCCGATGTTCGAACACGACGAAGAAGCCGACCGCTGGACTGCCTGCCACCATCCGTTCACCAGCCCGAAACCGGGCCATGAAGACCTGATGGACACCGACCCGGCAGCTTGCCTGGCCCGTGCCTACGACATGGTGCTGAACGGTTGGGAAATCGGTGGTGGTTCGGTGCGTATCCACCGTGCCGAGGTGCAGGAAAAGGTATTTGCCGCACTGAAGATCACCCCGGAAGAGCAACAGAACAAGTTCGGCTTCCTGCTGGACAACCTGAAGTTCGGCGCGCCGCCGCACGGTGGCCTGGCTTTCGGTCTGGAACGTCTGGTGACCCTGATGGCCGGTGCCGAATCCATCCGCGACGTGATTGCCTTCCCCAAGACCCAGCGTGCCCAGTGTCTGCTGACCAATGCCCCGAATGCGGTGGACGACAAGCAGCTGCGTGAACTGAACCTGCGTCTGCGTCAGAAGGCCGAGCCGGCAGCCTGAGTCTGACTCGCGCGCTTGCGGTGCAAAAAACGGACACGTCGAGTGTCCGTTTTTTTTGAGCTTGCAAATTATATATGTACATATGTAATATTGTAATTAATTCAAGGGGAGCAAAATGACACAGCAAGCTGACAACAAGGCCATCGTGGTGGAACGTACCCAGACCGGGGTGAAAATGGAAAAGCGCCTGCTCAAGGTGCTGAAGGCGATGGCGGAGTATCACGACATCACCCTGGGTGATCTGCTGGAAGGCATCGTGCTGCACGCCTTTGACGGCAAGGTGGCCTTTGGCGAGGAATCGCTGGCGCGCATCCGCCAGCTCAAGGAAGTATACGGACTGGAACTGGATGCCAGCGCCAGCCACCGGCTGCAGGAAAAGTCCTGAGCTTCGGGATGGTGTGGGGGGCGTGGGCTGAGCATAAAGCCAGGCCGGCTTGAAACCAATCTTTGCCGCCCGCATCTGATACAAATGCCCGGCAGGCCTGGCTGGCCATTGTGAAACTTTATCGACACGATATGGATTTACAATTGGCCGGCTACCGGCGGGCTGATTTATAAA
>JAFANL010000230.1 GCA_019232735.1 Aquitalea sp.
GGCATGGCCAGGGTGGACGCGGTCGTCGCGGGCGCTGGTGGTGAACAACGCCAGCGGATACACCGCCTCCGGCTTGATCTGGTGGTAGGGCGAGTAGGCTGCCAGCGCGGCTGCCTGCTGTGGATCGGCCGGATCGCCGTATTCGTCAATCCAGCTGGCTCCCGCCAGCAGCTCGGTATAGCGCAGCATGTCCAGCAACGGGACTTCGCACACTACCGCCTTGAACAGCTCGGGGCGACGCAACATGCAGGCCGCCACCAGCAGGCCGCCATTGCTACCGCCCTCAATGCCCAGCTTGCCGGCGGAGGTCAGGCCGCTGGCAATCAGCGCCTCGGCCACACTGCAGAAGTCATCGAAAGAAACCGGACGCTTGCTGCCCTGCGCCGCCTGATGCCAGGCGGGGCCGAATTCGCCACCGCCACGGATGCAGGCCAGCACGAAAGCGCCTCCCTGTTCCAGCCAGTGCGGGCCGAAGTTTTCCACATAGTAGGGCATCATCGGCACTTCAAATCCGCCATAGCCGTACAGCAGGGTCGGCGTACTGCCATCCAGCACGGTAGCGCGGGCCCGTACCACGAAATAGGGAATCGCCACCCCATCGGCAGCCTGGGCCCAGCATTGTTCAGCGATAAAGCGGCTGGCATCAAAGACGGCTGGCTGCTGACGCAAACATTCCTGCTCTCCGTTGGCCACATCCAGCCGGTACAGGCCGGTGGGGGTCAGGAAATCGCTGAAGCTGTAGCACAGCACGTCGCTGTTCCACGGTTGATCGGCAAACTCGATCACGCCGGAATCCGGCACCGGCAGGCTGCGTGCTTGCCAGCGTCCATCCTGCAGATCGAAAGCCAGCAAACGGCTTTTGACATTGTCGATCAGATTGACCACCACGCTATGCCTGGTGCTCTCCACCGATTCGATGGCCAACCGCTCCCCCGGTGCCACCAGCAGCTGAACCTCTCCATCGCCGCCCAGAAGCTGGGTCAGCGGCACGGCCAACAGGCTGCCCGCTATATGCTGCTGCCCCTGCCATGACCAATCCTCGGCCAGCTTGACGATGAAATGCCCGTGCAGATAGGCCTCGATATCCGCCTTGCTCGGCAAGGGCAAGGGGTGGGTGTTCAGTCCGGCATCAATCAGATGGTAGGTCTTGCTATAGAAGCCATCGGCGGCTTCGATCAGGTCCAGCACCGCATCCTGGCCGTCCAGATAGCGCCAGGCCGCCACCATCATGGCGCCCTTGGCGGCCACGAACAGCTGGCTCCATTGGTGCTGTCCATCGGCAGCACGCTCGACCAGCCAGACTTCACTGGGGTAGCCGGAACGTGTCAGCGGCGCACCTTTCCAGCCGGGGCAGACCAGCATGCTGTCCGGGTCGCGCCAGGCGATATGATTCTTGCCATTGGGAAAGCGGAAGCCATGATCGACCCAGTCGGCCGCCTCCAGATCGTATTCCCACGCCAGGCTGGCATCGCCACCGCCTTCGCTCAGATGCACCAGCACCCTGGTGGGCTGCACCGTGCAATGCGCCACCCCATCCAGATACCAATCCTTGCCCGCCTCGGCCGCCAGCGCATCCACATCCAGCACGGTATGCCAGTCCTGTGCAGCACTACGGTAGGAGGCCAGGGTGGTACGCCGGTAGATGCCACGCGGGTGGCTTTCATCCTGATGGAAGTTGTACAGCCAGCCGTCGTGCTCGGAAAAAAAGGGAATCTGCCGGGTATCGCGCAAGTGCGCCAGGATGTCGCGCTGCAAGGGGGCATAACGCGCATCGGCATCCAGCAAGGCATGGCTACGGCGATTCTGCTCGGCCACCCATTGCTGCACAGCAGGGGCATCCAGGCTTTCCAGCCATTGGTGGGGATCGGGAAGGTGGGACATGACAAGACCAGAAAATCAGACAGGCGCACAGCTTAGCATCACGCGCTCTACGGCTACACCAAATGCACGACAGCCACACTGACACCACCCGGCCTTTAGTACTGGGGTGTCATAGAGAAATCCTGCTTCCTACTTCATCGCAAAGCGGAACTGCCTTAAATTTTTACTCTATTAAAAATAAAAACATGCGAAATTAATTGTTTTTTATAAACAAATATTTATTTATTGAGTTTTTTATAGCAAATAATTAAATAAGTTATGCAAATAACACATCAATTAATAACTGGCAGCGCCGTATAAATTTCCTATAACTTGCTTAGAAATTTCCGAGCAACACCCATTCATTTACTGACCAATATTGGGGGCCACCATGAAAAATCGCTACGCTGTTATCACTAGCCTTGTCTTGGCGCTGTGCAACACGGTTTTTGCCAGTAGTGGCACCATTTTTTTCCAGGGAACCATCGTCAACGCTCCCTGTAATATCCCGGCAGAAACCTGGATGCACTACGCCCAGCAACCCGCCGCCTACAAAATAGCCAAGCAGGCTACACCGACACCCAGCTGTGCGGATGCCACTGCAACACAGTCGGTGCAGGTCAGCCGCTACATAAGCCAAACCAGCAGCGGCACCCCGTCAACACCGGCCAAGGCCATTGTGACCGTGGTCTACAACTAGGCAGCGAGCCACCATGTGCCAGGAGCCCGGGGCAGTGCAGCCTGCTTGCGCTTGTCCCGCTCCGACACAGATTACAAATGCTGGCGTATCCAGTTGGATATCTTGCCCACCACATCGGTCTCGATGCCGTTATAGCCATGGAAGGCCCACGGCTGGCAAGGATCTCCTCTATCCTGACCACCCTCCACCAGCATCAGCTCACTGGCCCTGGCGGCATGCAGGCCATCCAGCACCGCCTGCACGTTCTGGTAAAGCGTTTCCTTGCACTGGTCATGCCTGTGCTGCACCACCAGTACCGGCTGTGTCAGTTGCTCCAGCGCCATGGCCGCCACATTGCCCCGATCGTGGTTGATGGTGGAGGTCAGCACCACCCCGTCCACCTTGTCATGCAGGCGAATGGCAACCGCCGCCGCCGAAGTGGTGCCACGACTGGTTCCCACCAGCCACACCGGCACGTCGGCCCGCTGACGCAGGGTATCGATCACCACCGCCATATCCTGGGCATGTTCGGCACTGCTGCGAAAATCGCCACGGCTGATATTGTCAGGATGATCAGACGGCGCATCGACCACCGCCACCTGAAAACCCTGCTCCACCCACAGCTGACGGGTGCGTACCAGAAAGTTGCCAGCCCCGGCATGCAGCTGGCCCTCACTCCCCAGCCTGAGCACCCCTTCGCCACCGGTAAACAGTATCAGGCTGGCTACCGGCTTGCCTGCCGGCTCCAGTAGCAGCAAGCCCTGCGTGACGCCGGGGCGGGTATTCAGCTGCAACATGTGCTCGGCAGCCTGTGCTGATGTCCAGCACAGGCACAATAGCAGCAACCGCATCGTTCTTTTCATACCCACCCTCCCCTGTCACGCAGCTGGACACGCTTGCTCACGCCCCGATGACTAGTCGCTCAGCACTCTTTGTAGCACGTCCAGCACCCGGTCGATGGCTTCACGGCTGACCTGCCAATGGGTGACCAAGCGCATCAGGCCCGCTTCTGGTGGATTGGCCTTGATACCCGCCGCCGCCAGCGCCGCCATCAGCTCACTGGTGTCGATATCAGCCAGCAGGCGGAACCACACCATATTGATGTGCACATCATCCACCGCCACCTCAACGCAGGGCATGCCGGACAGCCGTTCGGCCAGATAGCGTGCATTGGCGTGGTCTTCTGCCAGCCGCTGTGTCATCTCGGTCAGCGCCAGAATGCCCGGTGCCGCCAGCACCCCGGCCTGACGCCAGCCCCCGCCCAGCAGCTTGCGCTTGTAACGGGCACGGGCAATGAAATCGGCGGAACCGGCCAGGATGGAGCCCACCGGGGCGGCCAGTCCCTTGGACAGGCAGCACATGACCGTATCGGCATGACGGGTGATGTCCTGCACATCACAGCCCAGATGCACGGCGGCATTGAACACCCGCGCGCCATCCAGGTGCACCGGCACGCCGTGACGGCGCGCGATGTCGGCGGTGCGCTGCATGATGTCCAGCGGAATGACCCGGCCATTGCTGTGGGCGTTTTCCAGGCAGATCAGCCCGGTTTGCGGCCAGTGCACATCCTGCCCCACCCGGATGCGGGCTTCGATGTGCTCCGGGTCCATCACCCCCTTGTCACTGGCGATGGTCCGCAGCTGCACGCCGGCTATCACTGCCGCACCACCGGTTTCATGCCAGACGATATGGCAGTCATCCCCCAGGATGACTTCATTACCCCGCTGGCAGTGGGTGAAGATGGCCAGCTGATTGCCA
>JAFANL010000093.1 GCA_019232735.1 Aquitalea sp.
GTTCGATATAGACCGACATCGGAATGCGGGAAAAATCATTGCGCTCATACAGCAGCTGATGAATCAGGGCCATCGAGCGCACATGGTTCTGGCTGTCCAGCAAGGCCTTGTTGACTTCCGGCGTGGCATTGCGTGACTGCAGGTTCAGCAGGCTGGAAATCACCTGCAAATTGTTTTTGACCCGGTGATGGACCTCGCCCAACAGCACCGTTTTTTCCTGCAGTGCCTTTTCCAGCTCTTGCTTGGCCTGATAGCGTTCCGACACATCGGTGATGCAGGCCAGGGTAAGCGGTTCGCTTGCCACCTGCATGGGGTTCAGCCCGATTTCGCAGGGAAACTGCGAGCCATCCTGCCGCTGGGCAAACAGCGGCTTGCGATTGGCCATGCTGCGCGCCGACGGCTGGCGGAAGAAGCCCTCCACCAAGCCCACGTGCTGCTGGCGGAAAGGTTCCGGCAGCAGCTTGCCCAACGACTCTCCAACCAGCTGGTGCCGGCTGTAGCCGAACATTTCTTCCATGCGGTTGTTGATCAGGCGGATCACCCCTTTGCCATCCACCATCATCAGGCCGTCGGGGGTGGACTCCACCACCTGGCGGAAATAGGTTTCGCTGATCTGCAAGGCAAGCTCATTCTGCTTTCTGGCGGTGATGTCGGTGGCCGAGGCAATCAGGTTGACGATGCGGCCGCTTTCATCGCGCAATGGCGTCAGCATGAAGTCTATGGTCATGCGGCTATCCTGCTTCATGCGCACCACCACGTCGTAACGCACGGTTTCGCCTGCCGCGCTGCGAGCCACGGCCTCGCGCAAGCCATCCTGGGTGGCCGGATCATGGCTCCACCAGTAGCAATCCCAGAAATACCGCCCCTGCACGGCGGCCAGGTCCAGCCCGGCCTGTTCCAGCGGTGCACGGTTGGCCTCCTGCAGCACCCCGTCCGTACTCAACACGCCGACAAAGGTAAACAATGCGTCCAGCACCTTGCGGATGTGTTCGCTGCTGTCCCGAATGGCCAGCTCCGCCTGTTTTTTCAGGGAGATGTCTTCCACCATGGCAATGATGCCGCAGGCCTGGCCATCGGCATCGAAACGCGGGTGATAGCTGGCACTCCAGTAGGTAATGCTGCCGGAACCGGGCGGAATCTCGGTGCTGGCTTCGAAATTGCAGTCCGCCACCCCCGTGCGCATGACCTTGCGCATGATCTCTTCCAGCCCGTGGCCGATCAGTGGCAGCACATCACGCGGGCAAAGGCCGATATGTTCACTGGCAGGCAAACCATTCGACGCCGCCAGCCGCTGGTTGATATGCACATAGCGCAATTGCGCATCCAGCACGGCAATGCCGATAGGCGAGGTTTCCAGGATATCTGCCAGCAGCATGTCCATGAATGCATCCACCGTGTTCCGTCTTGCAAACAAGCCAGCCCATTGCCGGACAAAACGCATGGCATGTGCATAGCCTCCCTCCCAAGTTTTAGACCATCAGGCGGCATGCTTGCAATCAGTTCTCACTCAAACAATCAATAACAGCGTGCTGCTGTGGCAGAAACCAGCTGCCGGTGCGGGATGGTGGCGGAGCAAATCGGGGGACTGCAGCCATGCCTGTGCACGGGCGCATGAGGAGAAACAAGGCGGCGGGCCGCCCTGTGCCTTACAGATTACGCAGAAAGTCGCTGACTTTGCCGGCGGGCACTTTCTGCAATTGACACAGCTGCGGATGGCACAGGCCGGGGCGACGATGTTGCCGCTCTGCCGTTTCCAGCAGGTACTGCAGCAGATGGGCGGCCATGCGGGCATCGGCCAGGGCACGGTGGGCGCGGCCGGCATCCGGCAGGCCCGCCCAGCGGGTCAGCGTGCCCAGCTTGTGGTCCGGCGCGTGTGGCAGCAAGCGCCGCGCCAGCAGCAGGGTACAGGCAAAGTCTTGCCGGCGCTGGCGACCCAGCAGTCCCAGTTCGTGGTCCCAGAACTTGCGGTCGAAAGCGGCATTGTGGGCCACCAGAGGAATGTCACCGACAAAATCCGCCACTTCCCGCATCACGGTTGCTGCCGGTGGTGCAGTGCGCAGCATGGCATTGCTGATGCCGGTCAGCCGTTCGATGTCAGCGGGCACCCGTACACCGGCATTCATCAGGCTGTGATAGCAATCCAGCTCGCGGCCATCCTGCCACAGTACCACCGCCACCTCGGTGGCACGGCAGCCCACGGTGGGTGACAGACCGCTGGTTTCAAAGTCGATGACGGCAAAACGGTTGGGCATGGCTTACTTCAAGGCGGCCTTGGCGGCTTCTTCCGGGCTCAGGCCATCAAAGAACATGTCGGTAAACCACTCGGCATTTTCCTCGATCTGCTGCTGCGCCTCGTCCTGCGTGGCACCGGCAGCGACAAACAGGGTTTCCACCTCGGCACACCACTGCAGCAGGGCTTCTGTATCCGGGTCCAGCTCTTCATGTTTGTGTTTGGACATGTGTGCTCTTTCTGTCGATATTGGGGATGCAAGGCGCGCATTGTACACGGCAATGGACGTGGGCAAGCCATGGAACTGCGGATATTGCTAGAATCCGCTGATTCCCGCTCTCCATGGAACACCCTCATGCGTGATCTTGTTGCTGTCGATCTGGCCAAATGCTACCGCCTGCTCAACCATGGCCCTACCGTGCTGGTTTCCAGCGCGCATGCCGGCCAGCAAAACGTGATGGCCGCCGCCTGGGCCATGCCTCTGGACTTTGATCCACCCAAGGTGCTGGTGGTGATAGACAAGGCCACGCATACCCGCCAGCTGATGGAGGCTTCCGGCGAGTTCGTGCTGAATCTGCCTTGCCAGGCCCAGGCGGCGCAGGTCTTGCAGGCGGGTAGCTGCAGCGGCAAGGAGGTGGACAAGTTCCAGGCCAGCGGCCTGCAGGCCCTGCCCGGCGACAAGGTGGCTGCTCCCCATGTGGCGGGCTGCATTGCCTATCTGGAGTGCCGCATCATCAGCGAACCGCATAACCAGCAGCAATACGATCTGTTCATCGGGCAAGTAGTGGCCGCGCGCGCGGACCCGGATGTCTGGCACGACGGCCACTGGCAGTTCGAGGGCCATGATGAAAAACGCAGCCTGCACTACATTGCCGGCGGCAATTTCTTCAGCATTGGCCAGCAATTCAGCGTGGCGCCCTATTCGGCATCCTGAGTGGCAATGCCACTGCCTGGCCGGGGCCGCCCCTTGGCGATCCCGGCACAGGGGGTGCAGCTTATTTCACCGCACAGACGAAGCTGTCAAAAGCCAGCACCAGTCGGTCGATATCGGCCACCGTGGTTTGCGGGCAGGTCAGCAACATATTGTGGAAGGGCGTGATCAGCAGGCCGCGATTGAGCAGATAGAGGTGAATGATGTGCTCCATATCGCTATCCAGGATGGCATCGGCCTCG
>JAFANL010000116.1 GCA_019232735.1 Aquitalea sp.
CAGCGATGACTGCTGGATGCGTGACTCCGGTCCGACCATGGTGGTCGACAAGGACGGCCATCTGCGTGGCGTGGACTGGAAGTTCAATGCCTGGGGCGGCTTCAACGGCGGGCTGTACCATCCCTGGGACCAGGATAGCGAGGTCGCCGGCCAGGTGTTGGCCCAGCATGGTTTTGATCGCTATGCAGCGCCGCTGGTGCTGGAAGGCGGTTCGATCCACGTCGATGGCGAAGGTACGCTACTCACCACCGAAGAATGTCTGCTCAATGCCAACCGCAATCCGGAATTGTCCCGGTCACAGATCGAAGCCTTGCTGTCCGAGTATCTGAACGTGACGCACTTCATCTGGTTGCCCGAAGGCGTGTTCATGGATGAAACCGACGGTCATATCGACAATATGTGCTGCTTTGCCCGTCCGGGTGAGGTGGTGCTGCACTGGGTGGACGACGAAACGGACCCGCAGTATCCACGTTCGCAGGCGGCCTACGAGGTGCTGTCCAAGGCGCGTGATGCCAAGGGCCGCCAGCTCAAGATCCACAAGATCCTGTCTCCGGGTCCCTTGTTCTACCAGCAGGAAGAAACCGCCGGTGTGGTGGCAACCGGGCAGGCGGTGCCGCGTGAGGTTGGCGAGCGCATGGCCGCTTCTTACGTCAACTTCCTGATCAGCAACGGCCAGGTAATTTTCCCCTTGCTGGATGCGCGTACCGATGCCGCGGCAGCCAGCCGTTTGCAGGAAATCTTCCCGGAGTACCGGATTGTCGGAGTTCCGGCGCGCGAGGTGCTGCTGGGTGGCGGCAACATCCACTGCATCACCCAGCAGATTCCGGCTGGCAAGGCGGGTTAAGGCGGGTTAAGGCGCCATCGCACACGGCCGCTCATGATTACGGCTGCCGGTAGTGCCGTTTTTTGAGCGATGCCGATAAAAAAAGCCCTGATGATTCAGGGCTTTTTTACTGGCTGATGGCCGGCTACTCCGGGATTTCCGGACAGACCCGGTTGCGCCCGTCTTCCTTGGCCCGGTACAGGGCATCGTCGGCACGCTTGACCAGGCTGTTGGTGGAGTCGCCCTGCCGCCAGGCGGCCACGCCAAAGCTGCTGGTCTTGTGGCTAACGCAGGGGAAATAGTGGGCTTCAACGCGGGCCCGCATGGCTGCGGCGAGCTGCACCGCCTGTTCCAGTGTGGTCTGCGGGCACAGGATCAGGAACTCTTCGCCGCCCCAGCGGGCCAGGGTGTCGGTTGCGCGCAAGATGCTATGCAGGACGGTGGTGTACTCCTGCAGCAGCACATCGCCGGCCAGATGCCCCCAGCGGTCGTTCACTTCCTTGAAGTCATCGATATCGGTCAGGATCACGGCCAGGGGGGCGTGCTCGGCATCGACACGCAGCATTTCGGCCACAAACCGTTCCTCCAGCCCGAAGCGGTTGAGTGCGCCCGTCAGCTTGTCGGTCACGGCCTGCCTTGCCAGGCGCTGGTGTGCTTCTTGCAGTTCCGCCGTCCGTAATGCAACTTCTTGCGTCAGGATTTCGTTATGGCGGACTTCAAATTCATGTGCCCGCTGCAAACGGGCATAGGCATCGTTGAGGCCGTCGGCCAGGACAGTCAGCTCGTCCTGGTGGGCCGTGGTGCGGCGCAGGATAAATGGCCGGAAGCGCTGGCCCGGTTCGAAGGATTGGGCAAACTCGGCCATTTGCGTCAAATGCCGGGTGATCATCCATGAGATCAGCAACAGGATGCAGACCGAGGTGACCAGCGACTTGGCGGTCTGGACGGCCAGTACGATGGCGATACGCCCCATGGTACGGCCGTACAGGGTGTGCAGATTGGGTTCGATCTCGATCACGCCGACAACAATGCCGTGACGGCGCAAGGGATATCTGTAAATCATGTCGGCATCGTGATCGATCTTGCCGCTGGACAGCTGCGCCTGCTGGCTGGGACCGTAGCGCACGGTGGTGGCGGCAACCCATGGCGAGCGTCCGATACCATCCAGCTGCACCCGCATGCTGGGCACGTTGAAGTTCCAGGCAGCATCGGCCAGACCGGGCAATTGGTTTTGCTCGATGTAACGCATGCCTTTTTCCAGCTCGGACACATCCTGCCGGTAATCGAAAAACAGTTGGGCCGAGGTGGCAAGCAGCGCGGCCGTGGCACTGATGCAGACTATCCACAGCAAGATGCGTCTGGCCAGGCCACGGGACATCCCGCTGACCAGGCTCTGGTACAGTTTACTCGCGCCTTCCCATGCCCGCCGTTTTTGCATTGCCGCTTACCTGGATTGGTTTGAAAAGGGCGCGTGACGGGTGTAGGCATCCTCATACCGTCTGGCGGCATCCGGATCCAGCCAGCGCACTTCGGCATCAATCCAGGGTGGACGTTTACCGGCCTTGGCTACGATTTGATTCACCCGCTGCACGATTTTTTTCCCCCACGGGCCCTTGGTGCACCCCACATAACCGACGGTATATTCCGGCAGGCCGGCAATGGGCAGATACACAAAGCTGACCGCCTGGGGCAGTTTCAGCTTTTTGGAAAACCAGTTGATTTCATCAGGATAGGTGATGATGTAATCCACCCAGCCGCTGGCCAGTTGGTGGAAGGGGCCGTCATCATCGTCACTGGTCTGGATCAGGTTTTTTTGCCCTGCGGCCGCTGTCATGGCATTCAGGACCACGGGGGGATAGCCCCGCTTCTCCTGCCGTACCGTAATCAGGCTGGTATCCCGCATCAGACGGCCAATCTCTACCGCCCCCGTGGCATCGCGGTAAGCAGCCAGCCGGGCGATCCGGTCCGATCGCACTACCAGGTGGTGGGACAGCACGAATTCGACCGGTCCGCTGAAATCCACATATTGTTCACGTTCTGCTGTTTTGAGCAGGCTGGGCTCGCAGACGGGCTGGCCCTGTTTCATCAGGCCAAACACGCGTGACATGCTGGAATATTCGACGACGTGTTTCAATTCCGGGGTACGCTGGATGAAATAGTGCAGAAACACATCGGCATAGCCGCTTCCCTGGTAGGGGCCGTTGGCAATGATCACCGGCGGGTAATCAGGCATTTGCCAGTTGACGGTTGGTGTTTCTGCCATGGCACTGCTATTCGACAAGGACAGGCATGCCCCCAGGACAAATGAAGCCAGGGCCTGGAGCGAGGAGGGCCGGGTTTTCCAGGCACTGGCTGGGAACATGCACTATCCTTTGCGGCGTCACACTCAAAGGTATGCATTCTCCCTAGCAACCGTCTTTGCAGCAAGCGCAGATCAAGGCTGGCGGCCTGATATTGTCATTATTTTGCATGTTGCTGGTGGCCAGCCCGGTTTACTCCACGCCAAGCGACTTCAGGTGTGAGGCACTCACGGGACGGCGTGGCCGTATCAGGCGCATGCTGTGGCGGCGCATTGCAAGGCACAGCGTGCCGCTGCCAGGTCCCAGGCGGCACAACCCACACTCTTGAACAGACGCGGCAGGGCCGGATCAAAGCGCCCGGCAAGGGCATCGGCCAAGGATGCCACCTGGCTCCAGTCGACATTGGCCTGAATCAGGTCACCGGCTTCGTGCCGTCCGCCGATCGGGTCGTCAACAAACAGCTGACTGCCATGAATGGCGCGGGGAGACAGCTCGGCCATCTGCGGGGTAAAGGCACCCACGCCGATCAGCAGGCGTTCTGCCGTGGCGGCCTGGTCGTAAACCGCTTGCTGACTGGTGGTCAGGGTGATGACGACCGATGCCTCAGCATGTACCGCGGTTCCGGCGACGGGATACAGCTGCAATGGCAAGCTGGCATGCTGCTGGCAGAACGCTTCACTCACGACCTCTTGTTTGCCGTGCACGTCCACCCGGATGCCGGGGTAGAGCTCGGCCAGGGCAAAAAGATGGCCGCTGGCCTGTTTGCCCGTACCAATCAGGGCGACGTGCGGCGGGTGGCTACCACCCAGCGCGCGCATGGCCAGCATGGATACTGCCGCTGTGCGCCTGGCCGTCACGGTCGGACCATCCAGTACCAGCAAGGGTTGACCAGTGCTGGCGGCATAGACGCTGACCATGCCATGAATGGTATTCAAGCCGCGCTCGCGGTTCGCCGGGCATACATTCACCAGTTTGTGAATGGCGATATCGCTGGCACAGGCTGGCATGGATAACAACACGCCACCTTCCGGCAGCGCTAGCACCTGACGTTCCGGGCTGTGAATCTGACCGGCGGCGTATTCATTAGCCGCAGCCGCCAGTGTCTGACACAGCAAGGCAAAGGGCAGGTGGGCTGCAGTGTCGGACGCGGACAGGACATTGAAGGGGAGTGGAGTCATGGGGCCGTCTTGATTATTGGTTGCATAAAAACCAAATGGTGATATCTGGTTATGAATTGGTGTTGAATATCTTTGATGTGGATTTTTATTAAGTTTATTGGTAAATAAAATAACCAATTGCATGGAGAGGCACAAGTTGTAATTGGATGCTTGCTCATGCCAATGAGGCTATTTGACCAATTTGCAACAAAGAGGCCATAATCAGGACCAATTCATTCGGGGCGCGCACGCATGACGGACTACAACGATTTCCAGCCACGTCACATCTACGAACAGGTTGCCGAACAGATCCGCAGCAGCATCCGTGCCGGCGAGTTTCCGCCGGACAGTCGCTTGCCGGCCGAGAGAGAACTGGCCACGCGCTTTCGCGTCAGCCGGCCTGCCGTGCGCGAAGCGATCGGTGCCTTGCAGAACCAGGGGCTGGTGCAGACCCGGCGCGGCTCTGGCAGCTATGTGTGCAGCGATGTGTTCGAGCGCCTGCTCCAGCTACAGCAAAACACCGACTCACCGACCGCCCTGACGGACGATAGCCCGATCGCCACACTGGAAGCCCGCATGCTGCTGGAGCCCGCCATCGCCCGCCTGGCCGCCCGCCGAGCCAAGCGCAGCCCGGAAGCAGAGCACTATCTGGCACAGATGAAAAATGTGCAGAACATTGATGAAGCGGCGCAGCAAGCACTATGGAGCGAGAGCGACCGGCTGTTTCATCGCCAGCTGGCGGTCATGACGGGTGATGGATTAATGGTGCGCATTGCCGATGAAATTGCCAAAACCATGGAGCAGCAGCTATGGCAAAGGCTGCGGGATGATGCGATCCATGATGCGGCACGCATTCACCTGTATGTGGCTGAGCATCAGATGATCTACGAGGCGATTGTTGAAGGTAACGAGGATGCAGCGGCTTTTTATGTCGAGCAGCATCTCAAGCGGGTGGAGCGTGACATGACTGCCAATGAAATGCCGTCACGCGATGCTGGGGGTGGCCTGACAAATACTACAACCGGCTAGTCCACGAGGTAGTTTGTCGCCGCCATCAACACACGTGCCATCCTTGATTTTCCTTGTAATGCGTACTGCAACAAAAGGCGTCCCCCGATGGCGGACGCCTTTTGCATTGCCAGGCAATGGGGTGATTCAGGCCTGCCAGGCTTCGGGCAGGCCTTCTTTCAGCGTGGACACATAGCTGGCGGTACGTGGGTTTTGCGGCTGCAGGAATAGCTGTCGGCTGCTGCCTTGCTCCACGATGCGGCCATCCTCCAGAAACACCACGGTATCGGCCAGCGTGGCAGCCAGACGCAGGTCGTGGGTGGCAATCAGCATGGTCATCTTGTTGGCAGCAAGGTCGCGCAGCACGGCCACCACTTCGCTGGCCAGTTCCGGGTCCAGGGCGGAGGTGGGCTCATCGCACAGCAGCAGGCCGGGCGATTGCGCCAGTGCCCGGGCAATGGCTACCCGCTGTTGCTGACCACCGGACAGGGTGCCGGGCCAGGCGTCGGCCTTGTGCGCCATGCCCACCTGATGCAATAGCTCGCGCGCATGGGCCTCGGCCTGGGCGCGCGGCCATTTCTTCACCACCAGCAAGCCTTCCATCACGTTTTGCAGGGCTGTGCGATGCGGAAACAGCTGGAAGTTCTGAAACACCATGCCGGTTTGCAGACGCAGGCGATGAATGTCCTGACGGCCCGCTTGTGCATGGCCATGGCCAAACTGCAGGCTGGCATCGCCCAGGGTAATCTGCCCGGCGCTGGGGGTTTCCAGCAGGTTGATACAGCGTAGCAGGGTGCTCTTGCCGCTGCCGGAAGGGCCGATCAGGGCCGTTACCTGGCCCGGAGCCACCTGCAGCGAGACATCCTTGAGCACATGCTGGCTGCCAAAGTGCTTGTCGATATGGCTGAGTTGAATCATTTCGTCTCCTGGGACAGATGCAGGTGCTGGCCAAAGCGGGCTTCCAGTTTTTGCTGGCCGGCAGACAGCACGGAGCTGAACAGCAGGTAGATCAATGCGGTTTCGGTATACAGGATCAGCGGTTCGTAAGTGACCGAGGCAATGCGCTGTGCGGCCTGGAAGATTTCCGGCACGGTCAGCACGGCAGCCAGCGACGTGTCCTTGATCAAGGAGATAAAGGTGTTGGCCAGCGGCGGCACCGCCACCCGGCTAGCCTGCGGCAGAATGGTGCGGCGCATGGCCTGGGCCCAGGTCTGGCCGATGGAGTAGGCGGCTTCCCATTGGCCGCGCGGCACGGCCAGCAAGGCGGCGCGGATCACTTCCGAGGTGTAGGCCCCCACGTTCAGCGAGAAGCCGATCACTGCCGCAGGTAGCGGGTCGAACACAATGCCGGCCTTGGGCAGGCCGTAAAAGATCAGGAACAGCTGCACCAGCAAGGGCGTGCCGCGAATCAGCCATACATAAAAGCGAAAGCCGTCGGCCAGTGTCCTGGGGCCGTACAGGCGCACCAGGGCGGTGACAAAACCCAGCGACAGGCCACAAGCAAAAGACAGCAGGGTCAGCGGTACGGTGAATACCAGCCCTGCATACAGCAGCGGCGGTAGCGATTCCACCATCAGTTTCAACCATTCAGGCATGTGCCGACTCCATGATTGTTATCGTGTTGTGCCAAAAAACTTGCCCCGTAGTACGGGGCGGCAGATTTTGACAAAATCCTCTCGCTTCCCGAAAGGAAAGCGAGGCTCCCTTCTTTGATAGTTAGGGCAAGGGAGGGGGGGGACAGACGGGAAGGCTGCGGAAGCAATAACTGAGTCGAAAGGCCCGGCTTTGCCGGGTCCTGTGAAATCGTATCAGTTTACTTAGTTGGCAGCCTGTTGCCCCGCAGCGCGGGGCAAGCTGGCAAGTTCGAGACGGTATGCGCTTAGTGCGATACATCCTCGCCAAAGTATTTGAAGGAAATCTTCTGGTAGGTCCCGTCGGCCTTGATATCGACCAGCGCCTTGTTGACGGCAGCCTGCAGTTGCGGATTGCCCTTGCGGAAAATGATGCCGGAGAAGTCGGCGTCTTTCTCGGTAGCGGCAATTTTCAGTTTGGAGTTGGGCTGATGCTTTTTGTAATCCAGGAAGGACAGGCTGTCGTTGATGGTGGCATCCACCCGGCCGGAGGCCAGTAGTTCCAGCGAATCGTTAAAGCCTTGCACCGGCACCACTTCCGCGCCAAAGGATTGCGCCAGCTTGCCAAAGTTGCTAGTCAGGGTATTGGCGGATTTCTTGCCCTTGAGATCGGCAAAGCTCTTGATTGGGCTATTACTGCCCACGATCAGTGCGGCCTTGGAGGCGATGTAGGCGGTGGAGAAATCATACTTGGCCTTGCGTGCGTCGGTGATGGACACCTCGTTGGCCACAGCGTCGTAACGGTTGGCATCCAGGCCGGCAATCAGGCCGTCCCATTTGCCTTCGATGAATTCAGCTTTCACGCCCAACCTGGCAGCCACGGCCTGGGCGATTTCCACGTCAAAGCCCACCAGCTTGCCGCTGGCATCGTGGTAGGTGAACGGCGCATACGTACCTTCGGTACCCACGCGGATCACGCCGGCGGATTTGATTTTGGCAAGGTCTTCCGCAGCAGCAAGGCCCGGTAGCAGGGAGGCGAGCAGGGCGGCAATGGCAAGTTGTTTCACAATGTACTCCTGGCTGTTTTTGTCATGTTGTCTTGCCGCCATCTGGCGGCCTGCGGCGACTATAACAAGCAGCTCTTATCCCGGATAAACAATTTAAAAAGCATTTTTTATCAGAAAAATGAATAAGTAGCGGCATTGGAAAACGGCGAAAAAGGCCCGGGAAATTGCGATGCAGTGCGCAAAAAAAAGGCCGGATCAGCAAGATCCGGCACCACAAAGAGACAAGTATGAAGGAGAAACAGAGAGACAGCGCAGTAAACCATCACCGCATCGAATCGACGGAAATCATCCTGCCAAGTAATGGATGCCGGTGATGGGAGCGAATATAAAGAAATCGGCAGGCAGCGTGAACCAAGGAAAACTGCGTTGCTTATTCCCATTTATACATTGCTGGCTGAAGGTGCGTGCCCAGCCCGGATATACCCCTTGCCGAGGGGCGAATGCAGTATTTCTACGGCTGCAGCTGCAAAGCGGTATCGACTAAGATAAGGGCCATCCCGTTTCATCGGCATTCCCCATGCATACTGCATTTGCTGTTTTGATTCTGCTGCCGGCACTGGGCGTATTGCTGGGATGGCTGCACCAGAGACGCTTCCAGCGCTGGATGGATAGTTATCCGGAAGCCACTCTGGTGATCGATCAGGCCGGTCGTATCCGGTATGCCAATCTGCGTGCGGCACAGCTGGCCCGGCGCTCACCGGCAGCATTGCGCGGGACGCCGATCAATCACTGGCTGCCGGGCAACAAGGACGACTACGAACCGGTATGGCGTACCCTGTTCATTTCGCTGGCAACCCATGCCAGTGGCAATCTCGGCCAGCATCAATGGCGTGACGAGCAGGGGAACACCACGCTATTGCAGGTGTATGGCACGGCATTGCCGCGTGACAAGGTGGTGATGCTGACGCTGCGCCTGCATCATGAGCAGCACCCGGACCAGCCGCAGCATTATCTGGCTGAAAAGCTGTTGAAGACTGCCGAAAGCGATGCCGGCATCGGCTCCTGGGTCTTGCACATGAAAAGCGGCAAGCTGGACTGGAGCCTGGCGGTACACCGTCTGTTCGGCACGGACCCGGAGACGTTTGCCCCCACCGAGCAGGCCTATTTCAACTGTGTGCATCCGGATGACCGCGAGCGGGTGCGGGCCGAGCTGGACCAGCACATGCAAGGTTCGCAGCCCTTCGATATCGAATACCGCATTGTCCGTCCCGATGGCCAGATCCGCGACCTGCTGGAGCGCAACCATGTGCACTGCATGGAAACGGGGCAGATCGACCACCTGTGGGGCACGGTCATCGACATGACCGAGCACAAGCGGCTGAAGAACCAGCTGGAGCTGTCGCAACTGGCGGTGGAGTATTGCTCGGAAGGCATTGCCATTGCGGACGCCGGATTGAACTGGCTTTATGTCAATCCGGCCCTGTGCCGGATGTGCGAATCCGACAGCGCCGCGCTGCTGCAAGCCATGCCTGCTTTATTCCTGCAGGGCGAGGAGCAGCGCAGTCTCGACAAGGCCGAGCTGGGTGCGCTGCTGGCGGCAAACGGAGAGTGGCAGGGCGAATTGAAATTGCACAAAGCACAGCAACAATCGCTGGCGGCGCTGGTGTCGATCACGGCGTTGCTGCCAGTGGTGGGGCAGGATACGGCCGCGCGTTCGGTCTGGGTGCTGACCGATATCTCCAGCATCAAGGAGACCGAGCGCAAGCTGCGCAGCATGGCCTATTTTGATGGATTGACCGGGCTGGCCAACCGTACCCATTTCAGCGACCAGTTGCGCCGGCAGATACAGCAGGCGGCAAGCGCGGAACAGATGGTTGCCATCGGTTTTCTGGATCTGAACGGTTTCAAGCAGGTGAACGACCTGCTGGGACATGAGGTCGGCGATCAGGTGCTGTGTGAAGTGGCGCAGCAACTGCGCGCGGCCAGTCGCGAGGGTGATCTGGTGGCTCGCTGGGGTGGCGACGAATTTGCCGTGTTACTGCCCGGCATCAGCGGGAACAAACTGCCACCGCCATTGCTCGAGCGGCTGCGCAATGCGGTGCGTATCAGCCGGCAACAACAAGGCTTGCAGCTGGAGATCAGTGCCAGTGTCGGCGTGGCGGTCTATCCTGCCGCGGCCACCACCCCGGAGCAGCTGATGCAGTGTGCCGACAAGGCCATGTATGCCGCCAAGGCGGATGCACGGCATGCCCTCTGGTTGCACGATGCCGCCGGGCTGCGGGCTTATCCGCTGTCTGGCGATGAGCCGCCGCGCGCTGCGCCCGGTGACGAAAACGCCTGAAGCAGGCTGCCACCGTCACGCTCAGGCCGGGATTGGATTGCCCTTTCATTGCTTTATCTCGTATTTTTGAATGCTTTGATACGCTTGGGCAATCAATAGCATGATCAATTTTCGCCTCATCCGTCACCTCTGGCTGTTTCTTGCCGTGGCCGAGGAACAGCATTTCGGCCGTGCCGCCAAGCGGCTGGGCATGTCGCAGCCACCCTTGACCGAGCAGATCCAGATTCTGGAACAGGCGCTGAAGGTAAAGCTGTTCGAGCGTTCGCGCCGTGGTGCGCAGCTGACGCCGGTGGGGCAGGCCATTTTGCCGGCGATGAAGAAATTTGCCGAGCAGCTGGAAAGCCTGGAGCTGGCGGTGCGGGAGGCGGCGGCGGGGCAGATCGGCACCATTACCATCGGGGCCATTACCTCGGCCATTCTGGAAGTATTGCCGGGGCTGATCGAACTGATCCGGCAACAGCATCCGGGCCTGACGGTGGCGGTGAAGGAAATCGACAGTTACGAGGCGATTCCGGCATTGGCCAGCGGTGATATCGATCTGGCCTTTGCCCGACTGGAAGGCAATCTGGGTGAGGATGTCCGTGTGCTTCCGCTACGGGAGGACCGGCTGGCGGTGGCGCTGCCGGCAGGGCATCCCCTGTGTGAGCACAGCCGACTGCATCTGCATGATCTGGCACAGGAAAACTTCATCATGTTCGCCCGCAAGGTCAGCCCGATTTCCTTTGATACCCTGATTGCCGCTTGCGGCAATAGCGGCTTTTCGCCGCGTATTTTGCACGAGGTCCGCTCGGTGGCCTCGCAGATCGCCTTTGTCGGCTGCCGGCAGGGAGTGGCGCTGGTGCCAGCCTCGATGCAGTTGATGACCCCGCCCAATGTGGTGATCCGCCCGCTGGAAGATCAGGTCAACGTGGTGATTACCGCCATGGCCTGGAGCAGCCGGCGGGAAAACCACCTTACCCAGGCCGTGGTGGATACCATCTGTGCCTACCAGTCGGCATTGACCTTGCCTGTTTGACTCGGCCTGACCGTTTTGCGCGGGCACGGCCTGGCCCCGCTCATCCGGCTTGATCCTGATAGCGCGAAATTTCGATCAGGTTCTGATCCGGGTCGCGGACATAGACCGACATGATCTTGCCATTGGCTCCGGTGCGGGCCACCGGCCCTTCGACGATGCTCACGCCATGGGCCTGCAACTGCTGGATCACCTCCGGCAGCGGCAGGCTGGCCACAAAGCACAGATCGAGCGAGCCCGGTGTGGGCAGGCTGGCCTTGGGTTCAAACTCCTTGCCTTTGACGTGGAGGTTGATTTTCTGCAGGCCGAATTTCAAGGCCATGCGCTCTACCGGCGGGGTGCCGCCGACAAATGTTTCCAGCGTCATGCCAAGCACATCACGATAAAAGGCAATGCAATCCTGCAGGTGGGCGGTGGTCAGAACGATGTGGTCGATGGATGCGATCATGTAGGTGCTCCGGTAGGGGGGGGAGTTCAGCGGCGACTGGCCAGCAAGACGCCGGCGATGACCAGGCCGGTGCCGGCCAGTTGTGCCAGCGAGATGGCCTCATGCAATAGCCACCAGCCAAAGAACAAGGTCAATGCCGGCCCCAGTGTACCAATCAGCACCGAACGTGCGGCACCAATATGGCGGATGGAAATTGACTGCCAGAAAATGGGCAGGATGGTGGAGAACACCGCCATGCCCACACTGTAGCCATAAACCGGCAGCGGAAGCCGCAGCATGGAAAGGGGGCGGCTGAGCACAAAATGCAGCAAGACCGCCGCCGTGGCAATCAGGATGGCCAGCAGGGAAAAATTGTTGGCTCCCAAGCGGCGGATGGCCAGCTCCGAGCCGGCACTGTAAAAGGCATACAGCACGGCACAGGCCAATACGAAGCCCGCGCCGATCAAGACGCTGTAGGCATCACGGGTCTGGCTGGCATCATGCAGAAAGGCAATGGCAATGCCGCCATAGGACAGTCCGGCCGCCAGCAGGATACGGGCATCGGCTTTCTTCCCCAGAAACAGGATGCCGATCAGGATGGTAATGGTGGGATAGGTAAACAGGATCAGCCGTTCCAGCCCGGCGCTGATGTATTGCAGGCCATAAAAATCCAGCATGCTGGAGCCGTAGTAACCAATCACCCCCAGCAGGAGCAGCAGGCCGCTATCGCGCAGGCCAGGGCGAGGCATGTTTTTGAAGGCCGGAATGGCGGCCACCAGGATGAAGGGCAGGCAGAAGGCCATGCGCAGTGTCAGCAGGGTGACGGCATCCACGGTGGCGCTGGCGTAGGCCAGCTTGACGAAAATCGCTTTGAACGAGAAGCCGAAGGCGGACAGGAAGGCATACAGGACGCCCTGTTTTTCTGAGGTGGATAGTGCTTTCAAGGACGGATTCTCCGCTGGGAACCCGCCTATGGTCGATGCTGGTGGACGATTAGTGAAATACTTTTAGCCGAATGCTGTGATACGTGGCGCGTATCAGCGTGGGGCTGGTGTACTGGCCATGGCAGGCGGCCTGCACTTGATATATATCGTAATACGATATAAAAAGAAAACGGGAACCCTGTTTGCCACAGCCGAGGAGCTTGCCATGTTAAACCCGCTATTACCCGTCAGAATGATGTTTTCAGCACATACGGGATGGGATGAGGCCGCACGCCGGCATCCATCCGTCAGGTCCACCTTTCTGTACCGTACCTTGCCGTGGTCGCTGTTGGCCTCTGCCATGGTGTGGCAGGCGCTGGGGCAGCATGCTGCCGCTTACGACAGCCATCTGGATGCTTTCGGCGTGAATATGGTGGCCCTGTCTTTCATGTTGACCTGCTGGGTGGGCAGCTGGCTGATGGCCCAGTTCACCCGCACCGTGGTCAGTACCGAGCGCCCGCCCGCATTGGCGGAGTGTTATCACCTGGTGGTGCTGGCGTCGTGGCCGGTATGGCTGTCTTCGCTGTCCTTGCTGCTGCCACTGCCCTGGTTTAACGCCCTGGCGGCGCTGGCCGGTTTGTGGGGCAGCCTGTCGCTGCTGTATCACGGCCTGGATGGCTGGTACGAGCACAATGACTCCACCAATACCCTGTTCAAGGCCTATGTGGTCATGGTGGTGGGGGCTTTGTTGTGGACGGCCGTGGCCGCCACGCTGTTGCTGGTGATCAGTTGAGCGGACGACAAGGAGAATATTTTGCAGTCAGTCGATGTCGTGATGCTGGATGCGCAGCAGCCCTTGCCCGAACATGCGGTGGTGCTGGCAGAAACGTGGCCAGGCGTGTGGCCGCTGCACTGGCGTGCGCATGTGCGCTGTTTGCCGGGGCTGGCGGCCTCGGCGCCATTACGTGCCTGGGCGCAGGGGTATGCCGGCAGGGATCAGCTGCTGGCTGCCGCGCTACGTGCCCGCTGGGAAGCGGAGCCGTGGCGCTGGCGTTTTCTGCTGCATGCCGCGCAAGCGGGTGAACTGGTATTACTGGCCACCGGCTGTCCGGTGCAGCTTGCCGTCAGTCAGGCCTTGGCGGACTTGCTGAATGAGACGCTGAGCAGGCAGGCGGAGCGTGAGCGCCGGGCGTCGCCGGTCTGCTATGCGGACATAGTAGAGACTGCTTGAGTTGAGGACCAAAGCAGGCCAGCTGCTCTGCAAGTCGTGTCAGCTGCCCGTCTGGACCGGCAGCTGGCGCAGGCAGCGCTGATGACGCAGCAAGACCCGTGCTGCCAGCCAGAGCCAGTAAGCACCCAGCAGCAGGGTGGCCATGGCTAGCGGTATGGATTTTCCCCATGCCAGCCATGCCAGACCGCACAACATCCACAGGGCATGCAGTTGCAGCAGCCGCGCATGGCTGGCTTCGGCCAGAAAGTCGTGGGTGGCCGGTAATTGCCGACGTGGCAGGCCCGCCAGCTTCAATTGTAGCCAGACCAGAAAAGGCAGGATCTTGCCTTGCATGCTCAGCACGGCGCCCAGACCAAAACCGGCCAGTACACACCAGCCACTCAGCACCGGCAGGATGTTGTCGGCAGGTCTCCATTGCAGGGTCACGATGCCGCCGATGGCCACTAGCAGCCAGAGACAGGCGCTTTGCCAGCCGCGGCGGGAGGGGTCGGACGGACGCTTGCTGTGCAGCAAGCCATGCAACAGCCGTAGCACTGCCCAACACAGCGACAGGCAGACGGCCAGCACCATGGCCACCGACAGGCTATCCAGACCGAGCAGCATGCTGACGCTGGCCAGACCGATCAGACCGGCCAACAGGCGCTCCGGTGATACCTGCTTTTCCTGCCCGGCAGGGGTAATGAGGAACAGCGGAATGACAGTACGGGCCACGGCCAGCACCAATAAACTGAGCCAGCCACCGGCGGCCCACAGGATGTGGTTGTCCAGCAGTCGCGGCAGGGGCAGGGCCAGCCGGCCGCTCAGCACCAGCACCATGCTGGCGCCAAAAACAGCAGTCAGCAGCAGGCTGAGCAGGGCCAGTCGCATGCCCTGGCTGGTGGCATCACGGGCCGGGCTGCGCCACAGACCGTGCAGGCCGTACAGGGCAGGGCTTAACAGGGCGGGCAATAGCATGGCGGCTCCGGCTTGCAGCCAGCCGGGCGACAGCCCTTGCCAGAAACCGGTCACCAGCGCCGCACATCCAGCCTGTAGCGGCAGGTAGCTGGACAGCAGCAGCCAGCGCGGACCCCGTATCGGCACGGCCGCAGCCACTGCCAGCAATTGCCATAGCGCGCCCAGCATGACATTGCCCAGCACGCCCAGGGTGAGGAGATGTGTCAGGGCCAGCACTTCCGGCTGGAAGCGCTGGACTTGGCCTGCCGGCAATGCGGCCAGCAGGCCTGCCCCGAGCAGCAGCCAGCAGGGCGCGGTCACCATATGGCTGAGCGGCAGCCACCAGGGCGGGGCTTGTTCGTAGTCCAGCCAGGCGCTCATGGCCGGCTGAGTATCAACACCACGCCGCCATCACCGGATAGCTCGAAACGGTATTGCAGGCCGTCGCGCTCCAGCATGGGCAGCAGCGGTGTCGGGTGGTGGGGCAGCACCCAGGCGCGGCTTTCACCGCTTTGCATCTGCTCGGCGGCATCCAGAATGATTTCCATCGGTTCGGGTGGCACCAGGTGGCGCAGGTCTTGCGGTGTCATACGTGGCAGTCCTGGCTGATCAGTGCGGCCATGTCTGGCAGTAACTCTGCGCACATCGGGTAGAGGATGTTTTCCTCTTTCATATTGTGCTGCTGCATCAGGATCAGCAGGGTGTCGTTGAGGCCGAGAAAGGCGTCGGCATGCTGGGACAGCAGGGCTTCCTGCATGTCTTCCATCAGTTCGCGCATGTCCTGGTGCTCCATGCGCATGATGCGGGTAGGTCCCATGCGCTGGCCACTGGCGGATTCGAAAGCGGGGAACAGGGCCTGCTCCTCGATCGTGAAATGGCCTTCCATATCCTGGCAGAACACCGTCAGGGCGGCCCGGGCTGCCTCCCAGTCCTGCTGGCGTACAGCCGCTTCGCAGGCGGCAAAGCCTTCATCACAGTGACGATGCTGGTGGGTGAGGGTGTCGATGGCGCTCATGTCATTCTGTCTCGTGGGGTGGAGTGTGCAGTATGGCGGCGGGGTGGTCGGTGGCTGAATGACCTGAATCAAGAAATTCCGCCTGGATGGCCGCTGCGCTGCGCAGGGCAGCCAGCTGCCGGTGCAACAGCACGACCTTGCCGATGACCAGCAGCGCCGGTGCCTGCAATTGATGCCGCGCGACCAGAGCGGCCAGTTCGTCCAGCTGGCCACATACCGTGCGTTCGCCCGGCATGCAGGCCTGCTCCACGATGGCGACCGGCGTATCCGCCGCACGGCCATCCGCCATCAACTGGCGGGCGATGTGTTCCGCCTCGCCCAGCCCCATGTACACCACCAGGGTTTCTTCCGGATGGCTGTTCACGGTCCAGTCCAGTGCGGATTCGCCATCACGGCGGTGACCGGTGACAAAGCTGCAGCCCTGGGCGTAATCGCGGTGGGTCAGCGGCAGCAACTGGCTGGCGGCCGCGCCCAGCGCCGCGCTGATGCCGGGTACCGATTCGCAGGGAATGCCGGCGGACAGCACGGCGTGCATCTCCTCGCCGCCACGGCCAAACATGAAGGGGTCCCCTCCCTTGAGCCGTACCACACGCAGCCCCTGGCGGGCGAAGCCGATCAGCAGCTGGTTGATTTCGGCTTGCGGCAGGGTGTGCCGGCTGGCGCGCTTGCCCACGCAGATTTGCCGGCAGCTTGCGGGCGACAGCAACAGGATGTCGGGGCTGACCAGGTGGTCATACAGCAGCACTTCGGCCTGCGCCAGCCGCTGTACCGCACGCAGGGTCAGCAGGTCGGCACTGCCGGGCCCGGCGCCCACCAGCACGACGCTGCCGGGTGGGAAAGCGCGGACGGGCGATGGGGTCGCCGGTGGGAAAGACGTGTCGGGCGGCAGGGTGAAAGCGGGGGCGGGATGGGTCATGCAGGCGGCTCCGGTGAGGCAATGGCGCCAGTGTAGGAATGGGGGTGGCCGGAAATCGTTGATTCGAATCAATGCTATCTAGATGCCCGAATCCGTACATTTCGGCCCAAGCACCGGGCTTGCCGGTGCACGCACTTTGAGGAGGACGTGATGAGCGCGAGCTTCACCAAGTCGACCGCCCGCAATATTTTTTACGGCGGGTCGGTTTTCTTTTTTCTGCTGTTCCTGGGCTTGACGCTGGACACCACCATGTCGCTGCCCAGCCACAATGCCAAGGCCCAGAGCCTGCTGACCGAGCAGGCGGTGCGCGGCAAGAAAATCTGGGAGACGCGCAATTGCGGCGGCTGCCATACCTTGCTGGGCGAGGGGGCTTATTTCGGTCCGGAACTGGGTAATGTCTATGTCCGCCGTGGACCGGATTTCATCAAGGGCTGGATGAAGGCCATGCCGACCAATGTGCCGGGACGTCGTCAGATGCCGCAGTTTCATCTGAACGATGCCGAGCTGGACGATCTGGTGGCCTTCCTCAAGTACAGCTCGCAGATCAATACCAATAACTGGCCGCCCAATATCCAGGGCTGATCGCACCAGACCAATCGCTTACGGAGATAAACATGAGCAATGCAAGTGCGGCGACGCTAGCGGCTGAACAAGCCGGCGCGCCAGCCCAGATCAAATACCGCTCGCAGGCGGTGGCCAAACCTTATTTCATTGCCGCCATCGGGCTGTTCATCGGCCAGATCATGTTCGGCTTGATCATCGGCCTGCAGTATGTGGTGGGGGATTTCCTGTTCCCGGCCATCAATTTCAGCACCGCGCGCATGGTGCACACCAACCTTTTGATTGTCTGGCTGCTGTTCGGCTTCATGGGAGCCGGTTACTACCTGATTCCGGAGGAGGCCGAGCGCGAGCTGCACAGCCCCCGGCTGGCCATCATCAGCTTCTGGGTGTTCCTGGTGGCCGGTGCGCTGACCATTCTGGGCTATCTGGGCCTGCCCTATAACGTGCTGGCGCACCTGACCGGTAACGATCTGCTGCCCACCATGGGCCGGGGTTATCTGGAACAGCCGCTGATCACCAAGGTGGGCATCGTGCTGGTGGCACTGTCCTTCCTCTACAACTTGTCGCTGACCCTGCTGGCCGGTCGCAAGACCAGCATCAGCATCGTGATGATGCTGGGGCTGTGGGGCCTGGCCGTCTTCTTCCTGTTCTCCTTCATCAACCCCAACAACCTGGTGCTGGACAAGTATTTCTGGTGGTGGGTGGTGCATCTGTGGGTAGAAGGCGTGTGGGAACTGATCATGGGTGCCATGCTGGCCTTCGTGCTGGTGAAGGTAACCGGTGTGGACCGCGAGATCATCGAAAAATGGCTGTACCTGATCATTGCCATGACGCTGATCACCGGTATCGTGGGCACGGGTCACCATTACTTCTGGATTGGCACGCCGGCTTACTGGCAGGTGTGGGGTTCCATCTTCTCCGCCCTGGAGCCGGTTCCCTTCTTCATGATGACCATGTTCGCCTTCAATATGGTGAAGCGCCGTCGCCGTGAGCATCCCAATCAGGCCGCCACACTGTGGGCACTGGGCACTGGCGTGATGTCTTTCCTGGGTGCGGGCGTATGGGGTTTCCTGGGCACGCTGTCGGTGGTCAATTACTACACCCACGGCACACAGGTGACTGCTTCGCACGGCCACATGGCGTTCTATGGTGCTTATGCCATGGTGGTGCTGACCATGATTTCCTACACCATGCCGCTGCTGCGTGGCCGTGAAGCCAACAGTCCG
>JAFANL010000170.1 GCA_019232735.1 Aquitalea sp.
CGCATCCGCAGATTTCACCCCATCGTTGAGGATGGCATGCTCGGCATCACTGTTCAGTACCACAATGGTGATACGGCGGTTTTCCGGGCTGAACACATTACTCTTGATCAGGGGATTGGCGGATGCCACACCCACCACACGCATGACCTTGTCGTCTTGCAGACCGCCGGCAATCAGCTCGCGCCGCGCGGTATTGGCCCGGTCGGCAGAAAGCTCCCAGTTGCTGTAGCCTGCCTGGCCATTGCCAAAGGGAGTGGCATCGGTATGGCCGGAGATGCTGATGCGGTTGGGTAGCTGATTAAGCTGCTGCGCCAGTTGCTGCAACAACACCCGGGTGTGCGGCAGCATGCGCGAGCTGCCGGAGTCGAACATCGGCCGGTTCTGCTCGTCGATGATCTGGATTTTCAGCCCTTCCGGCGTCATTTCCAGCTTCATCTGGTTTTTGTAATCCTTCAGGATCTGGCTTTGCTCCACGCTGGACTGGATCTTCTGCTGCAAGCTGTCCAATGCCTTCTTTTCCTGCTGTTCCTGTTCTTTCTTTTCCAGCACCTTGCGTTCGTGCTCACGCGAACTCTTGTTGACCTGACCGGCTTTCTTGGTCAGATCGTTACCGCCGCCCTTCACCAGCGAGGTGGCATCACCAGCACCGTCACCGCCGGACATGGCCACTTTCAGCGGTGTCTTGAAGTATTCGGCAATCCCGTTCAGCGTGCCTTGCGAAGCCGAGCCCAGCAGCCACATCAGCAGGAAGAAAGCCATCATCGCCGTCACGAAGTCGGCATAGGCAATCTTCCAGGCACCGCCGTGATGGCCATGCCCGCCTTTCTTGATGCGTTTGACAATAATGGGGCGTTGCGATTCGTCAGCCATGTTCCAACCCTGTTGCGCTTATTTCTTGGCCTGCTTGACGTGATCTTCCAGTTCCTTGAAGGACGGACGATCAGCAGAGGTCAGCACCTTGCGGCCGAATTCGACGGCGACTTGCGGAGCGTAGCCATTCAGACTGGCCAGCAAGGTAACCTTGATGGTCTGGAATACGCGGGTACCATCGCCCAGCTTGTGCTCCAGAATGGTGGCCAGCGGACCGACAAAGCCATAAGCCAGCAGAATACCCAGGAAGGTACCCACCAGCGCATGGGCAATCAGCATGCCCAGTTCTGACGGCGGTGCCCCCACCGATTCCATGGTATGCACCACGCCCATCACCGCCGCCACGATACCGAAAGCCGGCAGACCGTCAGCCAGGCCCTTGACTGCGCTGACCGGGACCTCACCTTCGTGGTGGTGGGTTTCGATTTCCACATCCATCAGGTTTTCGATTTCGAAGGCATTCAGATTGCCCCCCACCATCAGGCGCAGGTAGTCACAGATGAACTCGACTACATGATGATCGTGCAATACCGCGGGATATTTGGAAAACACCGGGCTGGCTTCCGGATTCTCCACATCCGCTTCTACCGACATCAGGCCTTCCTTGCGCACCTTGGACAGGATTTCAAACAGCAAGGTAAACAGCTCCATGTAGAAAGCCTTGTTATAGGGTGTGCCCTTGAATACGGTGGGCAGTGCCTTGGTCGTTGCCTTCAGCGGCGCACCGCCGTTGGCCACCACAAAGGCACCAATAGCCGCACCAGCAATCATGAGCACTTCCAGTGGCTGCATCAGGGCTTCTACATGCCCCCCTGCGGCAACAAAGCCCCCCAGCACGGAGCCGAGAATGATGAGATAGCCGATTCCGACAAACATTAGCCTGATCCTGTAATTGTGATTTTCATGACCGAGGTTCTGGTCACTTGCCTATCCGTTCTGATGGCCCCGCGCCACCCGGAAAGGACCTCAAGCATAAACCCTGCCCGCCTTCCGGCAAAGCCTGCCGCGCAACCACCAGTCCCCTGACACGGCAATATCAGCCCGAATAATAGCATGGCATGTCGGCCTTGCAGCGCCGCAGCCTTTCATTTGTAGCGCTTCAGCCAGGCCTCTGACAAGCCGATTGCCCTTTTCCGGCATGTAAAAAAGGGTCGCCCAGCTGGACGACCCGTTTTTATCAAGCATGACTTGGCAGATTTGCTCAGGCCAGACCACGCTCTTTCAGTTGCTTCTCGAACTCCACCATGCACTTGGCGGCGGTTTCCAGCATCTGGTCGATTTCTTCCTTGCTGATCACCAGCGGCGGGGCGGACACGATGTGGTCACCACAAGCACGCATGATCAGGTTGTTCTTGAAGAAGATATCGCGGCACAGGGTGCCGATTTCGCCAAAGTTGGGGAACAGTTCGCGCGTAGCCTTGTTCTTCACCAGGGTGAAGGCCTGAATCAGGCCCACGCCACGGACATCATCCACATGCTCGAACTGGCCAAACACTTCGCGCCAGCGTTTTTGCATGTACGGACCGGTGTCGTTCTTCACACGGTCAACAATACCCTCGTCACGCAGTGCCTTGACGTTGGCGTGCGCCACGGCAGCGGCTACCGGGTGACCGGAGTAGGTAAAGCCGTGGTTGAAGTCGCCGCCTTCGGCCAGGGTGGTGGCCACCTTGTCATTGACGAAGACCGCGCCAATCGGCTGGTAGCCGGAGGACAGGCCCTTGGCAGTGGTGAAGATGTCCGGCTTGAAGCCGAATACCTGCTGGCCAAACCATTCGCCGGTACGGCCAAAACCGCAGATCACTTCGTCGGCCACCAGCAGGATGTCGTACTTCTGGCAGATGCGCTGGATTTCCGGCCAGTAAGTGGACGGCGGTACGATCACGCCACCGGCACCCTGGATGGGCTCGCCCACGAAAGCAGCCACCTTGTCGGCACCCACTTCCAGAATCTTGTCTTCCACCCACTTGGCAGCGGCCAGACCGAACTCTTCCGGCGTCATGTCCTTGCCATGCTTGTACCACCACGGCTGTTCAACATGCACGATGCCCGGAATCGGCAGATCGCCCTGTTCGTGCATATAGGTCATGCCGCCCAGGCTGGCACCACCGATGGTGGAACCGTGATAGCCGTTCCAGCGGCCGATCAGGGTTTTCTTGTCTTTCTTGCCTTTGACGTCCCAGTAGCGACGCACCATGCGAATCATGGTGTCGACGGATTCGGAGCCGGAGTTGGTGTAGAAAACATGCTTGAAACCTTCCGGAGCCACTTCTGCCAGCAGGTGGGACAATTCCACCACGGCCGGATGCGTGGTCTTGAAGAAGGTATTGTAGTAAGCCAGTTGTTCCATCTGGCGTTTTGCCACTTCCGGCAGATCCTTGCGGCCATAACCGATATTGACACACCACAGGCCGGCCATACCGTCGAGAATCTTGTTCCCTTCGGAATCGTACAGATAAATGCCTTCCGCCTTGGTAATGACACGCGCACCCTGCTGGTTCAGCGAGTTGGTATCAGTAAACGGGTGCAGATGGTGTGCTGCATCCAGTTCGCGCCATTCGGTCGTAGTACGTTGGTTCTGCATAAAAGCTTCCTCTCTACTATCTCTCCAGCCCCTGTGGGGCTTATTGTTGGGCTGGCCGGAATCGGCCAGCCTCAGGCTGCAACATTGATGTTTCCCGCTCAAATCCGGCCAAGCCGGAAGACGAGATCAAGATGTCTGCTGCGACTGCCATTTCATTGCCGGCCGGCACCGCGACCAGCAGCTGCCAGCACGCTGGCAGCACTCACCTAAAACATTTCTTATACGTGCAGCAGCAGGAACTTGCGCTCCCACGGGCTGATGACACGGAAGTACTCGGAGAATTCCTTCTCCTTCATACCCAGATACATCTTGACGAAATGCGGGCCCATCACTTCCGGGATATCCGGGCAAGCGGCCAGACGCTTGAGCGACTCTTCCGCACCGTGCGGGAACTGGAAGGGCAGTTCGTAGGCATCGGTAGACATCGGTTCGCGCGGCTTGATCTTGTTGACGATGCCCAGATAACCGCAGGCCAGCGTGGCGGCCATGGCGATATAGGGGTTCACGTCCACGCCAGGTACGCGGTTTTCCACGCGGCGGGCAGCCGGGGAAGAATGCGGTACGCGCAGGCCGACGGTACGGTTGTCATAGCCCCACTCCACATTGGTCGGCGCAGCGGTATACGGGCTGAGGCGACGGAAGGAGTTCACGTACGGCGCAAAGAACGGCATCACTTCCGGGATGTAGTGCTGCATGCCGCCAATAAAGTGGAAGAAGATGTCGGACGGGCTGCCATCTTCATTGGTGAACACATTCTTGCCAGTATTCTTGTCGATCAGGCTCTGGTGCATGTGCATGGCGGAGCCCGGTTCGTTCTCCATCGGCTTGGCCATGAAGGTGGCGTACATATTGTGACGGAACGCCGCCTCGCGCACGGTGCGCTTGAACAGGAAGACCTGGTCGGCCAGATCCAGCGGGTTGCCGTGCAGAAAGTTGATTTCCATCTGCGCGGTGCCGATTTCATGAATCAGCGTGTCCACTTCCAGGTTCTGGGCGTGGCAGTAGTCGTAGATGTCTTCGAACAGCGGGTCGAATTCGTTTACTGCATCGATAGAGTAGGAACGACGACCGAATTCGGCACGACCGGTACGGCCGATAGGCGCAGTCAGCGGGATGTCCGGATCCGGGTTGGGCGACATCAGGTAGAACTCCATCTCCGGCGCCAGCACCGGCTCGAAGCCCATGTCGTCGAACAGGCCCAGTACGCGCTTGAGCACGCTGCGCGGTGCCACGTCCACCAGCGAGCCATCGGCACGGTAGCAGTCGTAAATCAGCTGGGCGGTAGGATCTGCAGCCCAGGGAACAAAGCGCAGCGAGTTCGGATCGGGAGCCAGCACCATATCCGGGTCAGTCAGGTCCAGCATGCTGTCATCCGGATAGTCACCGGTCACAGTCTGGATCAGCACCGCTTCCGGAAGACGCATTTCCGGATCGGAGACGAATTTGTCCTTGGGGACGATCTTGCCGCGTGCCACGCCGGTCATGTCCGGTACGATGCACTCGACTTCCGTGATGCGATGTTCTCGCAGCCAATCATTGATTTGGTTCATGTTTTCCTCTACTTCCTGTTGGCCGTTGATCCGGCTCTGGATGACGTGCGTATTCAGCCCTGACGGCTGGCACGACGCGCGCGGCAAGCGTCACCGAACGCGTTGAAAATGGCCATGGAGACCGGGTTTTCCCAGTACTTCCATTCCGGATGCCACTGCGCGCCATAGGCAAAGCCCTTGGCATCCTTGACCCGGTAAGCCTCCACCAGCCCGTCATCTGCCTTGCCTTCCGCGATCAGGCGGTCGGCCAGACGTTTGATGCCTTGCTGGTGCAGCGAGTTCACCTTGACTTCATCCTGCCCCAGCCAGCCCTTGAGCAGGCTGTCCGGTTGCAGGTGCAAGGTATGAGCCAGACCATACATCTCATCCAGATTCTGAGTATCCGGCTCGCGATGATCGCGAAAACCTGCTTCTTCCTGTACGTGCTGGAAGAGTTCGCCGCCCAGTGCAACATTGATTTCCTGGAAACCGCGGCAAATACCCAGAAGCGGGATGCCTTCTTGCAGAAGAAGGTCGATGAGCGGCAGCGTGGTTGCATCACGCGCCGGATCATGAAGTGTTCCCTGGCGGCTGGCAGGACCGCCATAACGATGAGGCTCTACATTGGACAGCGAGCCTGGCAGCAGCACGCCATCCACAAACTTGAGATATTCGCGCAGCGGCGCTGCATCACCCAGCGACGGGATCAACACCGGAATGCCCCCCACGCCACCTGCGGCAGCTGCAATGTATTTCTCGCCAACCGCGTGAAATGGCAGGCCACTGACCATTTTCACATCACACGGAATGCCGATAATCGGTTGCTGCATATTGACCTCGTTGACTCGTTTGAGGAAACCGCTGTTGCGGATTCCGACAGGTTCTACCCGAAACATTCACACGACCACAGCCTGCTGCCTGGCCACGGCCCGGTACCGCGCCAGCCCAGTGAGACTTGCCGCTGACCGAAGCCGCCAGCAAGAGACTGGGCAGAAGAAAGTACCTTGCATGCCGTCCAGCAAACCATGACGGATCAGCATGCTCGATATCACCACACAAATCAAGGTTTGATCAAATTTACTGTTGCAGATGTTTAAAAAAATCCACAACACCCTTGATTCCTGAGGCTGATTCTGGCTATAAACTCGAAAACTTGCAAAGAAATTTGATTTTGCAGCGCAGCAACAGATGCAAGATACGATCAAAAAACATATCATGGAACGTCTAAAATTATTAACATAGATGGAAGTAGCCAGATGGATGTTGGAGCACGATTGAGAGTGGTCAGAGATCGGTTCGGTCTCTCGCAACGCGAACTTGCCAAACGGGCAGGTGTGACAAACGGCACGATCTCGCTGATCGAGCAGAATCGTGTCAGCCCATCGATCAGCTCCTTGAAGAAGGTACTGGAAGGCCTGCCGATGACATTGGCAGAATTCTTCACTTTTGATGTAGAGCCGCAACAACCGCGCGTGTTCTATCAGGCAAAAGAACTCCCCAATCTGGGCAATGATCAAATCAGATTGCTGCTGGTCGGCACCGCCCATGAGCGGCGCGATATCGCCATTCTGAAAGAGCACTACGAACCGGGCGCAGACACCGGCCCCGACATGCTGATGCATGAGGGCCAGGAAGGTGGTGTCATCATTTCCGGTTCGATTGAAATCACGGTCAATAACGAGACCCGCATTCTGGGCCCGGGCGACTCTTACTATTTCGACAGCAAACTGCCGCATCGTTTTCGCAATATCAGCGATGCCACCTGTGAAATGGTCAGCGCCAGCTCGCCGCCCACATTCTGATTGACGGTTGCCAGCGACGAGCAACCGGGATCGCCCTGGAGCAGCCAGGCACAAGCGCATCGCAACAGGATCGGCTTGGCGGCTCTTATTAAAACATCAGGAGAACACCAATGGCTCGTACCCATGCAGAGTGGAAACAGTTTGCTGCCGAACTCAACATCGAAGGCCGCGCCTTCATCAATGGCGCCTACACCAGCGCCGCCGATGGCAAGACCTTTGAATGCATCAATCCGGCCAATGGCCAGAAGCTGACCGATATCACCAGTTGTGGCGAGCGCGAAGTGGAGAACGCCGTCAAGGCCGCCCGCTCCGCCTTCGAATCCGGCATCTGGTCTGAACTGGCCCCGCTGGCACGCGGCAAGATCCTGAAACGTTTTGCTGCACTGATTCGCGAGCATGGTGACGAGCTGGCCCTGCTGGAAACCCTGGACATGGGCAAGCCGATTGGCGACTCCACCACCGTGGACGTACCGGGCGCGGCTTACTGTGTGGAATGGTTTGCCGAAGCCATCGACAAGATCGGTGGCGAAGTGGCCCCGGTTGACCCCAAGCTGGTTGGCCTGGTGACGCGCGAAGCCATTGGCGTGGTCGCTGCCGTGGTGCCGTGGAACTTCCCCATTCTGATGGCAAGCTGGAAATTCGGCCCGGCGCTGGCTGCCGGCAATGCCGTGATCGTCAAGCCGTCGGAAAAATCCCCGCTGACCGCTATCCGTCTGGCACAACTGGCCAAAGACGCCGGCATTCCGGATGGCATTTTCCAGGTCTTGCCCGGCGCGGGTGAAGTGGGCAAGGCACTGGCCCTGCACATGGACGTGGACTGCCTGGCCTTTACCGGCTCCACCGGCGTGGGCAAGCTGATTGCCGCTTATGCCGCGCAATCCAACCTCAAACGCGTCTGGCTGGAACTGGGTGGCAAATCGCCAAATATCGTGCTGGAAGATTGTGCCGACATCGCCAAGGCCGCCCGCACGGCAGCCGGCGGCATCTTCTTCAATATGGGGGAAATGTGCACGGCCGGTTCGCGCGTACTGGTACACAGCAAGGTGAAGGAACAATTCCTGGCCGAGTTCAAGAAAGCCGCCGAAGGCTGGTATCCGGGCGATCCGCTGGACCCGGCCACCAGCATGGGCGCCATCGTGGACAAGATCCAGTACGACAAGGTGCTGTCCTACGTGGACAAGGGCCTGAGCGAAGGCGCCGGCCTGATCTGCGGCGGCAAGGCAACCCACACCGACAAGGGCCTGTTCATCGAACCCACTGCCTTTGACTGCCAGCGTCCGGACATGACCACCTGCCGTGAGGAAATCTTCGGGCCGGTGCTGTCGGTGATTACCTTCGACACCATCGACGAGGCTGTTCGTATCGCCAATGACTCCGAATATGGTCTGGCGGCCGCGGTATGGACTTCCAATGTCAGCACCGCTCACCAGGTTTCCCGCCGTCTGCGCGCCGGTACGGTATGGGTGAACTGCTATGACGAAGGCGGCGATATGAACTTCCCCTTCGGCGGCTTCAAGCAATCTGGCAATGGCCGCGACAAATCGCTGCATGCGCTGGAAAAGTACACCGAACTGAAGAGCACACTGATCAAGCTGTAAGCCTGGTCGGCAGGCTCGACTGGGCCACAGAAAAAGAGCCTTTGCCCTGTGCAAAGGCTCTTTTCATTTTCGGCAGCCCTGCCGCATCGCTAGATCGTGTATTGCCGTACGATGCCGATCTGCCTTTCGGCAAGCCCCAGCAGGTTGACTGCATTCTTGGCCGCCTCTGATGCAGCGACAGAAGACTCTTCCGCCATCTGCACCACATCCTCGATGCGATGTGAAATATTATTGGCTGATTCGCCCTGCTCCAGAATGGCACAGGAAATCTCCTCTACCATCCTGACGGTATTTTTGGTTGCATCACCAATCTTGTTGATCGCCTGATCGGCATCATCCGCTCTGGACACCCCGACCCGAGCCAGCTCTTCCGCGATTTTCATTTGCTCGGTTGCCGAGGTGGATTTTTCGCGCATGGCGTTGATGGTCTGTGAAATCTCCTGGGTAGACACCGATGTCCGCTCCGCCAGCTTGCGTACTTCATCGGCCACCACGGCAAAGCCCCGACCCAGCTCGCCAGCCCGGGCCGCCTCTATCGCCGCGTTCAAGGCCAGCAGATTGGTCTGATCGGCAATATCCTTGATGACCAGCACCACGGTATTGACGTTACTACTGTAATTTTCCAGCTCACGAATACTGATGCCGGATTTCTCCACCGCCGTGGATATTTCACGGATATCCTTGATGGTCTGCGAAATGGTCGCCGACCCCTGACTCGCCAGCACACCGGCCTCATGCGCCAGATTGCGCGCCAGATGGGTACGATCCGAGATATTGTTGGCGTTAACCGTCATCTGCTCGATGGTACCGGCCATACTGGCGGAGGCCTCGCTTTGCTGACTGGAGGCCGAAGACACTTCCTGAGCAGACTCACTCACCTGCTTCGAAGCAATAATGACCGTTTCTGCACTGGTCTGCATTTCTGTAAAACTATGATGCAGATTCTTGACCAATTCATTCACCGAATTGCAGGTCTCACTGACTTCATCCTTGCCATTTCGCGCATGGCGTATGGTGAAATTCTTGTTTTCATTCAAACTGATAATAATGGACTTGATTTCCCGCAAGCCACCTACAATAGATCGATATACACCCACATAAATAATGGACAATACAATCAGGGCAGCCCCTGCCACGGAGGACAGCAATAACTTATTTCGTCCGGAGGCAATATTGTCTTCCACTTGAATATCAGCAGCAATCTTGACGTTATAAGCCACATGCTCGCGGATGGCCTGCAGGAATCCCTCTGCGGTCTTCTTCACTTCGCCCCCCAGCAACCTGGCAATGGCCTGCTCGCGCCCACCAGGATGGCTTTCCAAATCAATGGCTTCTTTGACGCTCTTTACATAATGGCCAAAAACCTCTTTATCCCGCAGCAGCATGCTGCGGTCGGTATTATCGTAAATATCACTTTTCTCATACCGATCCAGTGCCTGCCTGATTTCTTGCTCTGATTTTTGTAATGATTCCATTACCTTGTCTTTTTCCTGCTCATTCAGCACCAGCACCGTCTTGTTGGCATCAGTACGCATTTCCACAAAGGCATCCGTCGCGGCATTCAGATCCTTGACCGACGGAATAAGATTATTCAAAGCGTCATCCAAACGCCGATCCGCCTGCTTCTCAAAGAAAATAGCAAGAACAACCAAGATAATCATCGTCAATACTGAAATGGAAATAGCCAATGCTAGTTTTGTGGACAGCCTCATTTCACACCCCGCAGAATGACATGGTAAATATCATGCTTATAGCACCGCCGCCATCGGGTTAAAAGCTGGAGTTGAATGGCATTTAGAACAGGCTTAATGCATCAAATGAATGCCAAATTTAGGCTATGACCCTTTCCTGCTTGCGTATTTCCACCTGCACCACCACCTCGGCATTTGAGTAATTTCTTTTCCATCTCTTGCATCTGCACAATAAAAAAGGCGCTCCATACCGGAGCGCCTTTTTACGGTCAAATCTTTCGGCCCGGAATTATCCCGCCATCGCCAGTGCCAAAGCCTCGGCCACGCGAATACCATCCACCCCGGCAGACAGAATACCGCCAGCGTAGCCGGCACCTTCGCCGGCCGGATACAGCCCCTTCACATTCAGGCTTTGCAGATCCTCGCCACGGGTGATACGCAGCGGCGAGCTGGTGCGGGTTTCCACCCCGGTCAGCACCGCGTCATGCATGTCGTAGCCACGGATTTTCTTGCCGAATTCTGGCAGCGCTTCGCGCATGGCGGTAATGGCAAAATCCGGCAACGCAGAGGCCAGATCTGTCCAGTGCACACCAGGCTGGTAAGACGGTTCCACCGAACCCACCGAAGTCGAGGCGCGTCCTGCCAGGAAGTCCCCCACCAATTGGGCCGGGGCCTCGTAGGTGCTGCCGCCCAACACATAGGCATGACTTTCCAGCGCGCGCTGGAAGGCGATACCGGCCAGTGCACCGCCCGGATAGTCTTCCGGATTGATGCTGACCACCAGACCGGAGTTGGCATTGCGTTCGGCACGCGAGTACTGACTCATGCCATTGGTGACCACGCGCCCCTCTTCCGAGGTGGCGGCCACCACCTGTCCGCCCGGGCACATGCAGAAGCTGTACACCGCTCGGCCATTGCTGGCGTGGTGCACCAGTTTGTAGTCTGCCGCGCCCAGGATGGGATGTCCGGCATACTTGCCCCAGCGTGCCTTGTCGATCAGGGTTTGCGGGTGTTCGATACGGAAGCCCACCGAGAATGGTTTGGCCTCCATGAACACGCCGCGCTGATGCAGCATTTCGAAGGTATCGCGCGCGCTATGGCCCAGCGCCAGGATCACGTGATCAGCCTCGATCTGGCTGCCATCGGCCAGTGTCAGGCCACGGACATGACCGTTATCGATGTGCAGATCGGTCACGCGCTGCTGGAAGCGGATTTCACCGCCCAGCGCCTCGATTTCGGCCCGCAT